>DASYZB010000114.1 GCA_035946615.1 Verrucomicrobiia bacterium | reverse complement strand
GACCCTCGAGATTCAGGACCTCGCAAATAAGCGCCGAGAGCTAAAGGCGAGCACGGAGCATCTTAAGGCAATCCTGAGTGGTCTTCGCGGCCAAGAAGCCCCCGCCTCCGCCGGCCCTGCACCCTTCCCTCGCCCGACCCCCGCCGCAACCACGGTAGCCTCACAGTAGCCTCTCGGTAGCTTGCGGTAGGCTACAGAAGACTACGGTAGATTGAGGTAGGTTGGACGGTTGCGGTAGGTTGCCACAGCCACCGGGGAGCGCGCCCGCCCCGGGCGCTGTTCGGCGCGCCCTCGCGCTAAACCCGGATGTCGGACAGCCTAACCACAAGTCCAAGTTACACAGGAGTCTGCAACATGCGCCACAACCGTAACCTGCCGAGGATTCTCCCTCTCCCCTTCCGACTCGCCGCGCTGTCGCGCCGTCGCAGCGGGAGAGAGGGGTCCCCCTATGTATAGTCTTCTGTCCTCCCTCCTTGCGCCTCGCCTGCCTTTCCGCGCCCCCAAATTGCCCATTGGCAAGGGGACTTTTTCCGTGTTTCATTCCCGCTCGCGATGGGCATTGATGAGACCAATTCACTGATCGAACAGCGCAAGGCCAAACTGGCCTCGCTCCGCGCCAAGGGCATTGATCCGTTCCGGAACAAGTTCTCCCCCACCGAACAATGCGCCCAGGCCCGCGCCAATTACGCCGAAGGCCGGCAAGTCTCCGTCGCCGGGCGCGTCACAGCCCATCGGGACATGGGCAAAAGCATGTTCATCGATGTCCGTGACCAGAGTGGCCGGCTCCAAGTCTATGCTCAGAAGAACGTCCTCGGCGATGAGCAGTTTGATGTCTTTCGCCACCTCGATCTCGGCGATTTCATCGGCGCCACCGGGACTTTGTTTACCACCAAAACCGGCGAAATCTCCGTGCGATTGTCCTCCTTTTCGATCCTGGCCAAGGCCCTCCGCCCGCCCCCCGAGAAGTGGCATGGGCTGGCGGACACCGAAATCCGTTACCGCCGGCGTTACCTCGACCTGGTCTCCAACCCGGAGGTCAAAGAGGTCTTCTTGAAACGCAGCCAAATCATCCGCGAGATTCGCAATTTCCTCAACGAACGCGGCTATGTCGAGGTCGAGACGCCCATGATGCAGGCCATTCCCGGTGGGGCGGCGGCCCAGCCTTTCGTCACGCATCACAATGCGCTGGGATGCAACTTTTATCTGCGCATCGCCCTC
The DNA here is from genome assembly GCA_035946615.1 of Verrucomicrobiia bacterium. Lineage (NCBI taxonomy): Bacteria > Pseudomonadati > Verrucomicrobiota > Verrucomicrobiia > Verrucomicrobiia bacterium. The sequence goes on along the minus strand of DASYZB010000114.1, from coordinate 75,091 downwards.
GAGTTGTACCTCAAACGCCTGCTGGTGGGCGGCATCGACAAGGTGTTCGAGCTGGGGCGCAACTTCCGCAACGAGGGGCTCTCGCGCAAGCACAATCCCGAGTTTACAATGTTGGAGGCCTACCAGGCCTATGGAGATTATGAGAGCATGATGGAGTTGGTGCAGTCGCTGGTCTGTCAGGTGGCCCAGAAGGTGTTGGGCGCGTTGCGCATCGAGCATAAGGATGCCGAGGGCAACGTGACTCGAGCCATTGATCTCACACCGCCCTGGCGGCGCATCAAATACAAAGACCTCGTCCGTGAACGGGCGGGAGCGGATTGGTTTGAGAGTACTCCGTCCGAGCGGCGCGAGCGCGCCCTCAAGCTGGGAGCCGAGGTCGGCAAAGAATATGAAGATTTCGAGGTCACCCAGGCCGTCTTCGAGAAGCTCATCGAGCCGACCCTGATCCATCCCACCTTTGTCACTCACGCCCCCAAGGAATTGATCCCGCTGGCCAAACTCGCCCCCGAGGACCCAACCACCGTCGAGGTCTTCGAGTGCTGCATCAACGGCCAGGAAATCGCTCCCGCCTATACCGAACAGAACGACCCCATCGAACAGCGCGCGCGCCTGGAACACCAGGCCGGCGGCGAGCAGCAAAAAATGGATGAGGATTTTCTTGTCGCCCTCGAACATGGCATGCCCCCTGCCGGTGGCATGGGCATGGGAATCGACCGGCTTTGCATGATGCTCCTGGGACAGGAAAGCATCCGCGACGTCATCCTGTTCCCGCAATTGAAACCCTCTCCTGCCCCGCGTCCATGACAACTGCCAACAAACCGTCCAACCCGCCTTCGGCCACCGCCAGCCCGCCCGCTCCATCGGATTTCATCCGCGACATCGTCGAGGCCCACGTAAAGGAAGGCAAATATCCCCAAATCCACACCCGTTTCCCCCCCGAACCAAACGGTTATCTGCACATCGGTCATGCCAAATCCATTTGCCTCAACTTCGGCATCGCTCGCGAGTTTGGCGGCATTTGCAACCTGCGCATGGACGACACCAATCCCGCCAAGGAAGAGGTGGAGTATGTGGATTCCATTACGGCGGACGTGAAGTGGCTGATTGAGGATTGGGCTGACGACCGGCTGGGACTCAAGGCTCAAGGCGCAGCCCTCAAAACCCAAGCCCTCAATGGCAAGACTGATTTTTATCTCCCGCCCCTCTACCCGTCCGCCCTCAAACAAGCGTCCGCCTGCGAGCCCTTTTACGCCTCCGATTATTTCCCGCAGATTTATGAATACGCCCTCCAGCTCATTCGCAAGGGCGTTGCGTATGTCGATGATTTATCCGCTGAAGACACCGACAAATACCGCGGCGCGCCAGACCGCCCAGGACAGGAAAGCCCCTTCCGCAATCGTTCGGTCGAGGAAAACCTCGATCTGTTCGTGCGGATGAAAAACGGGGAGTTCCCCGACGGCGCCCGGACCTTGCGCGCCCGCATCGACATGGCCTCGCCCAACATCTGGCTGCGCGACCCGGTTCTTTACCGCATTCGCCACGCCGAACACCACCACACAGGCAATCAATGGTGCATCTACCCCATGTACGACTTTGCGCATTGCCTGAGTGATTACATCGAAGGCATCACTCACAGCATCTGCACGCTTGAATTCGAGGTCCATCGCCCTCTCTATGATTGGATTCTCGAACATCTCGACCTGCCGCGGCCCCTGCCGCGCCAATATGAATTCGCCAAGCTGATTCCCAGCTACACCATCGTTTCCAAGCGCAAGCTCATCCAGCTTGTCAATGAGAACGTCGTCACCGGTTGGGATGACCCGCGCATGCCCACCATTTCCGGGTTGCGGCGTCGTGGCATTCCGGCCAGCGCCCTCCGCCAGTTCGCTTACAATATCGGTGTCACCAAATACAGCAGCCAGACCGATATCGCCGTCTTCGAGCATGTCATTCGCGAAGACCTGAATCGCCGGGCCCTGCGGCGTTTGGCCGTCCTGCGCCCGCTCAAGGTGGTGATCACCAATTATCCTGCGGGGAAAATTGAGCAAGTCGCGGCGGTTAACAACCCCGAGGACGAGAACGCCGGGACACGCAATGTCCCCTTCAGCCGCGACCTCTTTATCGAGCGGGATGATTTCATGGAAACGCCCCCGCCCAAGTATTTCCGCCTGCGCCCGGGCGGCGAGGCGCGCCTCAAATACGCTTATATTATCAAGTGTGATGAAGTGATTAAGGATGCCGGCGGCAATATCACCGAGTTGCGCTGCACGGCGGACCTGGACAGCAAAACCGGCGGCCCGACCGCCTCGCGCAAGATAAAGGGCACCATCCATTGGGTGAGCGCCGCCCATGCGCTGGATGCGGAGACGCGCCTTTATGATCGACTTTTTACCGCCGCTGAACCGGATGCAGAAGGCGACTTTAAAAAGCATCTTAACCCGAATTCACTCGAAGTGGTGACCGCCAAATGCGAGCCCAGCCTCAAGGAAGCCCGACCCGAGTTGCGCTTTCAGTTCGAGCGCCTGGCTTATTTCGCGCTGGACCCCGACAGTGCGCCGGGCAAACCGGTGTTCAATCGGACGATCACCTTGAAAGACACCTGGGCAAAAGAGGCCAGAAAGCCTTTGTGAAGAAACTGTGAACAACTTGCAAAAAGAAGTGAACAAGTCTTTGTAGCTTTCCTCTCCGGCCTGCCTCCATAATCCGCATCGGTTAGTTGGACTCTCTGGCCGGTGGCGCCTCGAGAGCCGCAGTTTTCAGTTGGTCGAGACCGTGCCTGCGGGGCCGCCTTGTCTCTCCTGGCAGCCCGGTCTTCCTGGGTGCAACAGAAAAATGCAGAAGATTCGAGCCCACAGTTCACTATGAGAGTACTGCTTCGTGATGCCGGGACAGGTTTGTATTTCCGGGAACCCGCCCAATGGACCCCCGAGAAAGAACAGGCCCAAAGTTTTAAACACAGCGCCGAGGCGATGGACCTCGCGCGCGAACACCGCGTCCAACATGCCGAGATAGTTTTAGCCTTTGACGACCCACGCCTGACAGTCGCTTTGCCAGTCCCCTGAGAGCCTGCGCTTGCTCGCTGGAGATGTTCTCCGATCAGAACCTGAGTTTAACCGATTGCCTTTCCGTCACCCTTATACGGCGCGAGGGCATCGAGAACGGTTTTTGGCTTCGATCATCATTTCGCACTGGCAGGATTCGAGCTGTGGCCCCTGAGCATGAGTTTCAGCTCGAAGCGAGCCAATTAGTTGGATTGGAGCAGTAGTCGCGTGCTGCTGCCTTGCACTCGCACCCCTCCCTGTAACCAAAAGGAAGCCGGACCCGTCTTAATCTACTCTGGGCACGGGGGTGAAGTCGTGCTGGGCCTTCAAGGAGCCGGCCTGAATAAAGAGCCGGTAAACCTCCCCGGGCTGCAGCGGCTCCGGGGCCACCCCTTTGAATGCCGGGCGCATTCCCGGAATCCGCATGCCGTAGCTGAACTGCTTTATGGGGGCGGAGTTGGAATCCGACACGAGGTTCCAGATGGGCTGCGGGAACTTGTTTGTCTCGATGTCGCTCAGGGGAATGACCTTGAGCGAGGTGAGCTTCAGCTTGCGGTCGAACCCGAAAGTAATCGGTTCAACAGCAGCCGTGGCACGATTGTTGCCCCGCGCAAACCTTCCGCGCGCCGGACGCGAACGGTGGATGATTTGAATATTGTCTTTGGCAAACCAGTCTTTGTTCAGGTAGAGCGACAAGCTGCCGAACACCACGGCGGCGGCTATCAGGGTCCAAACTTTCGGCGTCATATAGTAAAGGGTTGACGCCAAAACAGTCAAAATATTCGACTTGGCATGCGACTAGCCAATTAGAGCGGGCAGCGTCAGTGATAAACATGCGAACGAATGTATGAAAAAGAATCGATCTTATCCAACGGCCCGTCTCACGCGAAGCATCCCAGGCGATTGGCAATTCCCGCCGGGCGCCCCTCGCGCTGCTTTTACTCTCATCGAGTTATTGGTCGTTATTGCCATTATAGCTATCCTGGCCAGCATGCTCCTGCCAGGGTTGGCCCGGGCCAAAGAATCGGCCAATCGCATTAAATGCGTGAACAACCTCAAACAGCTCACTTTGGCACTGAAGCTCTACGCGGATGATTTTAACGACTACTATCCGCCCCGCACCAATGCTTACCGGTGGCCGACGCTCCTGGTGGATTATTACCGCACCACAAACCTGCTGGTCTGCCCCACCGACGCCTCGCGTGGCGTCCCATTAACGATGCTGGGCTCCCCGACCCCGCAGGACCGCGCCCCTCGAAGCTATTTGATCAATGGATGGAACGATTACCTCACCAATGACCTGGTCGTGCCTGCGGCTATGAAAGAAACAGCCGTTGTGATGCCCTCGATCACAGTCGTTTTTGGCGAGAAAAAAAACTTGCCCAACGAGACCCCTCCGGTCGCCCTGGACTATTATATGGATTTGCTTGAGGGCGATGGAAATGACTTTGACCGCGTCGAACACGGCTGTCACTCAGCCAATCGTATTCCCAAGGTCAAGGCCGGCGGCTCCAATTTTGCTTTCGTCGATGGCAGCGCGCATTTCATCAAATATGGCGGCTCGGTATGGCCGGAAAACCTATGGGCCGTTCGTGAAGCCGACCGCCTCCGCTACGCGTTCCAGCCATACTAATTATCGACCACATAAAAAGAGCGGCTCCGGTTAAGGAGTCGCTCCGACTTCAGGATCCTCCCACCTATGAAAAGAGGGCTGAAGCAACATAGTAACCTGCGCCATAAACTGGTTTTATGCCAGTAGGTTATTGACCTGATGCAAGGGACAGGGAATGAAGCAATTCTCGACAAGAAGACCAGTTTTTTTCTTTAATTCCGATGGACTCGCCACGTAAACCTCAGTAAGTGAGTCACATAGATAGGAGTCGGCAACAAATGTGCCACAATCGGCGCATCCTTGGCAAGGTTGGCAAGGCCTTCCACTTACGCTATAGTCCCAATTACTTAGATTTGGAAAACACGATGAACGCGTGCGACTTGCTCCACAATCCGGTCTGGCGGCCTGACCAATTGGGCCAGTCCATCCCGGCTTCGCCGCACGCGGTCTCGGTCGCTCTGCCGCGCTGGCGCGATGTGGTTGGCTACGAAGAGAAGAGCGCTGAGGTCATGGGTCGGCTGTCCAGCGGCTATCCGCGATTTGTGATTCATCCCCTGGTGCTCGAACTGGGCCGGCAACTGGGCCACGGCCAGCCTTGTCTGCCGTTTCCATCGGCCCGAGCGGCGGAGTTGGCGGCTGCGTTCGCCCGCGATGCCGGCGCCGAGGCCCGTGTGGTCTCCAGCCAAGGCTTATACGGCGTGTGTGCCGAAGCCGCCGGCCATACAGCCTTGCGCGTCTTCTGGCAGCACACTGGCCTCATCGTTTCCAGCCGCGAGGCCGAGGCGCGGCTGGGCGGCAGAAATGGCCAAGCCGACTACGAACCTGCCCGCGCCTCGCTACGGCGGCAACTGGCCGGCTTTTACGATTGCAGCGAGGACGACGTCTTTCTAGCCCCAAGCGGCATGGCCTCCATGTTCGCGGCCTTGCTAGCCGTCCTCGAGCGGGCGCCCGGCCTGCCGACCGCGCAATTGGGCTTTCCTTATGTCGATAGTCTGAAACTGCAGCAGAAATTCGGGCACCGCGGCATCCTGCTTCAGCACTTAGAGGGTATCGAAACACAATTGGGAAACTTGCTCGAACGAGAATGTCTCTCCGGTTGTTTCTGCGAAATCCCGGGCAATCCGTTGCTGGGTAGCGCTGATTTGCGCCAGGTCGCCCCGCTCTTAAGGGCACACCGCGTGCCACTGATAGTGGATGACGTTGTCGCAACACCCATGAACATCGATCTGAGCCCCCACGCCGATTTGATTGCGACCAGCCTGACCAAATTCATCGTTGGCACCGGCGATGCCATGGGCGGCGCGCTCATCTGCAATCCCCGCTCGCCCCTCTACCCCGAACTCAAGCAGATTGTGCGCACCCGCCATGAGGAACTGCTTTGGGGCCAGGATGCCATTGTCCTGGACCAACAGGCGCGCGGCTTCCCGGAACGGATGCGGCGGCACAACGAGAATGGCCTGCTGTTGGCCGAGCGTTTGCGGCGCCATCCTGCGGTCGAACGGGTGTGGTACCCCAAATGGGAATTCAACGACGCTTACGAAGCCGTCCGCCGCAAGGACGGCGGCTGGGGCGCTCTCCTGACCTTTTTGCCCAAAGACGCCCAGACCACTTCATCGGCAATTTACGACCGCCTCGCTTTCTGCAAAGGCCCAAGCCTGGGAACCATTTTTACCCTGGCTTGCCCGTTCACACTGCTGGCGCATTACACCGAATTGGATTGGGCCGAGGCCTGTGGTGTCTCCCGTTACCTGATCCGAATTTCTGTTGGCTTGGAGGACCCGGAGGAAATATGGAAACGTCTCGCGCATGCTTTAGAGGGCGACACTACATCATGATGCTTCGGTATGCGCACCGCCAGAATTGGAAGCGGTTGAATGAACCGGCAGACCCATTGCCCTTCAAGGTGAAGTTCTCTTGGCAACTGCATCACGGCTCAGGCAGTTGTAGCGATCGTCGGCCAGGCATTGTATTGGGCGGGGAGCATTTGGGGCGGGGGCAGTGGCAACGGCCCTGGCAATTTGGGGGGAGGCGTTCCGTAAGGTCGGGTTTGGCTATCTGGCGGGTTGGAGTTTCACCAACTCGGCGCCATGGCCTGCAACTGTGAGTTCAAATTCATCCTCGTACTCCCCGAGGTCCTTCTGCCGCCACAAATCGCGCACGGCCATCTTGCCGGAGATGCCGAGGTCGGCCCACCGGACCTTCACGACAGTGGGGGCCGAGTCGAGGTTGAATAGCCCGACGGCTTTTCCCCCGCTTTCAAGGGCTTTTGCGTACGCAAGCGTGTCGCCCTCGCTGGCGATGCAGTGGGCCTGGTTGCCGAGGGCGTCCTGATCCACGGCCAGGACCTCGTCATTGCTCAGCAGGTTGAGCGTGAAGGCATCGAGTTTCTCGAGGTCGCAGCCCAGCAGGAGTGGCGCGGCCAAGAGGCACCACAGGGTGATATGCGTGTATTGCTCGTCGGGGGTAAGGCGGGTCGGATGGGGGCTGCCCCAGCCGACTTGCCCCACGACCAGCATGTCCGGATCATTCCAATGCCCCGGATGGGCGAAGGGTTCCCACTTATCTTCGCCGAACCCCTTTTTGCTCATCGAAACCCATGTATCGCGGATGTCGCCTGTGGTTCGCCAGCAATTGGCGATTTTCGAAAGAGCCGGCGCGTTCGTGAAGGGGGTGCTGTTGGACAAGCTCAGAACGATGTCCTGCCCGCTCTGACGGAGCGCGTCATACATCTCCTGGGTCTCCGGCGGCTCGTTCGGGTTCCAATCGTATTTGAGGTAATCGATCCCCCAGGCCGCCCATTGTTTGGCATCGTTCCGGGCGAAGGAGTATTTTCCGATGGCCCATGGCAGTCGCTTCTTATTTACGTTGCCTCGTTTGGGGACGGTTGGTTTGGCCCAGGTTCCCTCGGGATTCTGGGCGCTGCCGCCGATGTGATCCGCATAAGAGGTGGTCCAGGGCGTCGAATAGATGCCCGTCTTAAGGCCCAAGTGGTGAATGGCGTCGCACAGACCCTTCAGGTCCGGAAACTTCTCGTTGCCTTGAATGGCGTTGAAGGGACCGCCGCGCCGGCCTTGCCAAGCATCATCGATATTGATGTAGCTCCAGCCGTGGTCGATCAACCCACAAGCCGCCATCGCGCGCGCGCTGCGAAGCACCTTGTCGGCATCCACCCTGCTGCCCCAGCAGTTCCAACTGTTCCAGCCCATCGGCGGCGTCAGGGCAATCGTCTCGCCTATGACGATGCGGAACTTGCGCTCGGTGGCGCCTCGCTCATTCTTTACGCGCAAAAGAAGATCATACTGATCCGGTTTTTCCAAGCGCCCTGCTATCTCGCCGGTTACGGCATTGAGCTGCAAGCCCGGCGGGAGCCCTTCGGCAGAAAACTCCATCGGACGCTCGCCCGTGACGGGAATGGTGTACATGAAGGGCGAGCCGGGCCGGGCACCGAAAACCGACGGCCCATTTATGCGGGGCGAAAGCGGCGCCTTTGGCGTGCGGATTTCAGGTTCCGGTTCCAGACGGTCCGGCTTCATTGACGCACTGGCTTGTTGGATTTGCTGGGTGAAGCTCAACCAGATGAGCGGTTGGGTAATGGCGATATTGCGCCGCACCTCGGGGTCTGCGGGGTCAGGCGGCAGCTTTTCCCAGAGATGGAGGTATTGGGGCTGGTCCAGAGCCAGGCCGGCAAACACCAGGCAGGGTTGGCGCGCGGGCCAGGCCTCCCAGGCCTGGACATCCGGTTTATGCGGCCATTTGGCTTTGTCGGCCAGGTACGGGTAAAGGAACGCCATGGCAGCGCGTATCCCGCGCCCGTCTGGGAGCGAAAAGGTCCAGAGGTTGTCAGCGGGTGTGGACAACACCTGGCAGAGAGTGGCTATATTATCGAGCTGGAAAATGGAGTAGCCATACGGCTTGGTCCGGCGCAGTTCGGCTGGAAAACTCCCGTCGGTGGCCATTTGCATGGGGATAAAGACCTGCTTAAATTGGCGGCGGTATTGATCCAGGAGGGCCTCGTTGCCGGTGAATCGCGCGAACACCGCAAGCTGAAGGTAAAAAGCCACCGAATGATTGTTTCGGGCGGCGGCCTCCTGCTGGCCATTGGCACTCGAGAGCATCCAATCGGAGTAATCGCGAAACCATTTTTGAAGCCCGGCCAGCACGCCGGATGGGAAGGCGGGCGAGTGTTGAAGGATGGCCACCGCGACCGGCACCTCGACCAGGTGCAGGGTATCAATGATTCCTGTGCCACGCCCCGCCGTGCGGCCTGGTATTGCCTGCGAATAGTTCAGGCTCGGCTTCATGCGTGTTGCAGGGTCGAGAAAGAAGACCCGCAGCAGCTCGGCGGCCTTTTGCGCATATCGCTCCTCGTGAGTGATTTCATACGCCGCCCCCAGCACGGCGATGGCCTCGCTCAGTTGAGTGAGGCAACGGCGGTGTTCGTTGAAATTGTTTGGATTGGATTGGCCGTCCCGCTGAACATAAGGCAAACCGTCCGGCTTGCCGGGGTCGGGCCACCAATAATCGCCATTCGAGTAGAAATCATTCGGCCCACCTTGGCTCAGAGGCGCGCGGAATTGGGTAATTGTCAGCGGGGCTGACATCATTGCTTTGGCGGCTGCTGTGAGAATCCGTTCCTGATCGATGCGGGCCACATCCAGCGTGAGGTTTGTTCCGGCAGCCAATGGCGGCCCGGCCCAAGCCATAAAGAGGCCAAGACCAGCGGCCCAAAGCCATGCACGGCGCGATAGTGGAGTTGTTGCCATAAAAATTTAGTTCCAACCGAATCTTACAAAACCCCGAGCCCCGCCGCTATCGAACATTCGTTGAGGCTCAACACTGAATGGGCTGTTTCCAAACCGTCCTGCTGCCTTCGCTAATCCGGCCCCATCGAACAAATGTTCAATGTTCATTTGTTGATGGGTATTGGTAGGGTGGCTAATGGTAGATGAACCGTTGAAACCGCACCCTATGAAAATCACCCCACTCCAATTCCTGACGATGTTCGCAGCAGCGTTCTTCACCAGCGGTATAGCATCAGCGGGGACCTATTCCTGGACCGGCGCCAGCGGCACGGACCTGTTGTGGGCCACCCCGGGTAACTGGGACCCCGCAGGCCCTCCCACTCTCACCGATAGCGCCATCTTTAATGATGAGGGCGCAACAAACAGCTCCGGGGCTGATGCAGCCGACAATGTGGTGGGAGCCGATTTTTCCATCGCGGCTCTTGCCTACAGCCAGACCAACGGCTTTCACAACACCTTTCTCGCGTCCGGCGTCACGTTGGTCGTTTCGAACAGCGCAGCAGGCAACGTGCTGCTGGCCGGCACCGAAACGGACAACGGTTCGAGTCAGCGCGAGACCAATACCGTCTCAGGCAGCGGCGCGCTGGTCCTGAACAATCCCAGCGCCAATGTCCTTGTGCGCCAGGGAAGCGCTGCGGGCAATGGCGCAAAATCCACCCTCGACTTGAGCGGCCTGGACACCTTTACCGCAATGCTTGGGCGTCTCCTGGTCGGAACTGCGAACAGCAGCCCATCCATCAATCGCTCGACGGGGATGCTTTTGCTGGCCAAGACCAACACCATTACAGCCCGTTCGTCCACCGTCGCCGCGATTGATGTCGGCCATAGTTCCAGCAATAACGGCGGGGGCAGCCTCTGGTACCTGGGCCAGACCAACGCGATTTTCGCCGCCAGCATTGCGACGGGCAGCGAGAAGGAAACCGGCAGCTCGATCCTGTTTAATCCCGCGTTCACCAGTCCGGTGGCCTATTTCCGCGCTGCCGATGGAGTCAGTCGCGTCAATATCTGGTCCATGGGCGATGGCGGGGCCAATAGCGGAACGACCACCTGCCGCGGCACGGATGATTTTACCGGTGGATACGTCGATGCCCAAGTCAATACGATAGTCGTAGGCCGGGCCTCGACCGCGGGCACCGGGGCCAACACGAGCACCGGGATACTCACGTTCGATGCCGGCGTTGTTGATGTGAACACCCTCCAGGCCGGCCTCCAGACCTCGGCCAATAACAAGAGCGGCAACGGCACCGTCAACGTGAATGGCACCGGCACGCTCCTGGTCAACGCCACTCTCGAGCTCGGCCACACGACCGGCGGCAACGGCGCAGCCAGCACCTCGGGCACACTCAATATCAACGGGGGGACAGTGATTGCCAACGTCATTACCAATGCCGGGGCGGGCACAACCGCGATCAATCTGAGCGACGGCAAGCTGGTGGTCACCAATTACGGCGGCAGCGTCGGCACAACTGTGTCGCCGATTGGCGCCTTGGGCATTGGGGACTCGATTCTGACGTTGGCGGCTGCTGCGGGCACCCCCAGCGTTGTTGCGAACATTTTCTTTGTGAGCAGCATTACCAACAACACCATCAATATCGCTTCGATACCCATGGTAAGCGCTTACCCGGCTCAGTTTCCGCTCATCCAAGCTACCGCTCTGAATTCTGCGGACTTCGTCCTGGGGGCGCTTCCCGCCAGCTCGCCTAATTACCAAGGTTATATTTCCAATAACTTCGCCAATAGTTCAGTCGATCTGGTCCTGACCAATGGACCAACCCTTTCTTTCCAACTCGAATGGGCCGGCACCGCCAGTGACGTTTGGGACACCACCTCGCTCAACTGGCTGAAACTGGGCACACCCGTGGCCTTCAACAACGGCCAGCCGGTGCAGTTCGACGATTCAGCCACCGGACCGACAACGATTAATCTCTCGGCCACGTTGCTGCCGGGGGACCTCATCGTCAGCAACAGCTCCAAGACATATGCCTTTACCGGCCCGGGAAGCATCGCAGGCGGGACGGGCCTGACCAAAGCGGGGACCGGCACGTTGATCGTGGATAACAGCGCGGGGAACGCTTTTTCCGGCAGCATTACCATTGATAGCGGCGCAGTCCATGTCGGCAACAGCGATACGAATGGGACCTTGCCTTCCTCGGCCATTCTCGATAACGGCGAACTGGCATGGAATCGCGCAGACAGCGTGGTGGTGCCGAATGCCATCAGTGGCGCCGGTTCTTTTGTTCAAGAGGGAACCGGGTCCGTTGCGCTCACCGGCGCCGACACCTACACCGGGGCGACTCTCGCCAATGCCGGGCTGCTCCTGGTCAATACCACCCTTGCCGGGGGCGGAGTTCTTACCAATGCCCCCGGAGCGACCTTGGGCGGCAACGGAACTAACACTGGCCCGGTCACCGCTAGCGGTATCATTAATCCGGGCAACGGCCCCACTGCGGGCAGCTTTGGCGCAGGCGACCTTACTTTATACCCTGGGGCAGGATTGGCTTTTGATATGAACCCGGCCGACGCGACGCCGGGCAGCGGCATCAATGATATCATCGAAGTGGCAGGAAACCTGGCTCTCAACAACAACCAGGTAATGGTGAATTTCGAGGGGTTGCCGGCGATTGGCGTCCCTTATCGCCTAATGGATTACAGCGGCACAAGGACGGGGAGCTTTAATCCGGTTGTGGGCGGCACGCATTATACGGCGGCCCTGGACCTCAGCACGCCAAACCAGGTCAATGTCACTTTCTCGGGCTCGGGCGCCAACCTGAAATGGAACTCGACTTCGAGCGGTTCGTGGGACATCGGCGTGAGCGCTAATTGGCTAAACCTGGCGAATAGTTCCCCGGATGTCTTTTACTCGGGCGATACGGTGCTTTTTGATGATTCGGTGGCCGGTGTGGTTACCAACATCAACATCGGAGCCGGCGTCCTGATTGCGCCAACCGCTCTCACCAATATCTCCAGCGCAAATAACTTCACCATTACCGGGGCGGGGCAAATCATCGGAGGTGGCAGTATTGTGAAAGGAGGCACAAGCCTCTTGGCGCTGAATACGGCGAATCCTGCATTTACCGGGCCCATCGATGTGATGGCCGGCACGCTGCAGGTTGGTAGCGGCTCGGCGCTGGGCACCCCCGCCAACGGCGCCACCATCGAGACCGGAGCCGCTCTCGATGTGAATGGGCAAAACCTGGGGTCGAAGCCAATTACCGTTTCCGGAGCTGGAGTGGGTGGGTTGGGGGCAATAATCAACAGCGGTGCGCAGCAAATCAATGCCTTGAAGGTGGTTACCCTGGCAGGGGACACAACCTTCGGTGGCACAGGCCGATGGGATATCCGGGGCGGCTCCGCCTCAATTTCAACGGGGGGCCAGCCCTATAACATTATCAAAACGGGAACCAACCAGGTCTCGCTGGTGGCCGTCAACCCGATTGATGCTGCCCTCGGAAATATTGATATCCAGGAAGGAATCTTTGCCATCCAGACCACAACAACTCAGGTGGGGGACTCGACCAAAACCATTACCGTTCACACTAACGCGATACTGGATGTCTATAACCTGAGCGCCAGCACGGTCAATAAAGCCATCGTCTTGCTGGATGGCTCGACGATTTATAGCGAGAACGGCCATAGCACCATTGACGGCAACGTGACCCTCCAGAGCGGCACCGGCGCCATCAACGTGAATTCGGCCGGAACGGCGCCGGGGTTAATCATGAGCGGCGTGATTGGCGGCCCGGGCGGGTTGTTGAAGATCGGAAACGCTCAACTGGCATTGACCGGCTTGAGTTCATATACCGGACCGACCACTGTGAGCAACGGCTTTCTATACGTCGAGGGCTCTATTGGCGGCAGTGTTGCTGTTTAGGGAGGCACTCTGGCCGGCATGGGCGTGATTAATGCCCCCGTTACAATTTATCCCGGCGGCAGCTTGTCGCCGGCCGGAAACGGAACCAATGGCACACTGACCATTACCGGCGCCCTGACTTTGGGCGGGACCTGCCAGATGGATGTGGCAAAGTCCGGCGGCATCTTCACGGTTGATTTGATTACCGGTGTTACGACACTAACCTATGGCGGCACCCTTAGCCTGAACCTCACGGGCGATGCGCTCACAGCGGGTGACTCGTTCACCTTGTTCAATTTCAGCTCAGCAAACGCAGATTTCACCAATATCATCCCTGTTTCACCCGGTCCCGGCTTGGTGTGGGATACCAGCGGCCTTAACAAAAATGGCACTTTGAAAGTGGCTGTTCCCACAACGCCGCCCGACATCGGGAAAATCGTCATTTCCGGCTCGGGTGTAATCATCAGCGGCACCGGCGGCACTCCAGGCAACTCATACTATGTGTTGAGCACGACAAATGTTGCCTTGCCGCGCGCGGACTGGACGCCTGTCGCTACAAATGTTTTTGACTCAAACGGCAATTTTAATTTCACAAACGCAATCAATCGCGCGATTCCGGCCGAGTTCTACATGCTGCAACTGCCGTAGAGCCTGTGGCAGGGCCAATGACAAGGTCAGTTCCAAACCTTTGTAGGAGACGACGTAAGGAGCCTCTGATCAAGGTTGTCAACTGGCCGCCTTTGGTTCACCCCGAAGTTGCTGATCAGAGACTCCTTACGTCGTCACCTACACTAACGAATGGCGGCTTTTTGCTTCGACTCTGTCATTAGCACCGGCGCCCGTGGCCCCTTCGATTCCCTTGTCTTGCCGCTGCGATAAGAATTGATAAACTGGCTGCGTGCCCAACGCGCTTGGTTGCCGGGCTTTGAGGGTAATGCTGACAGGCGGGGTTTTGTCCCTAGCGATGTGCTCTATCCTTGGGGCCCCGAAATCCGCCTGGTTTGCCCGCTCGTGGCAATCTGAGGACGGCCTGCCAAACAATACCGTCATGGGCCTTGCACAAACACCCGACGGTTACCTTTGGTTAGGCACCCCCAGCGGCCTGGTCCGCTTCGACGGCGTTCGGTTCGAGGACTTTTCTCCAACGAATTTCGTGGCGCCTCCCAACCGGGGGACCTTGGCCATGCTGCTCGATAAGAAAGAAGGCTTGTGGCTGGCCATGGACCGGGGCGCGGTGGTGTGGCTGAACGGCCGTCAAACGCAGGCCTTCACTCGGGGCCTTCCCGAGGCTATCCCCAGTTCGACAGCACAGGACGCCGAAGGCGCGCTTTGGATCGGATACCACGGGGGTGCGGTGGCGCGCCTGCAAAACGGCGTCGTCACGAATCTCGGCCTCACCAACGGCTTGCCCGAAGGGACGGGAATTTGCGCCTTGGCCGCCGACAAAAAGGGACGCATCTGGTTTGCCAAATCGGGCCAGGTCGGGATGGTCTGTGGCTCGCAATTCCAAACCCTTCACCGCTTTGCTCCTGAGCCGGCGCGCCTGGCTGCTGCCCGCAGCGGAGGAGTGTGGCTCTGCGCGGGGGCGCGGTTGTTCCACATTCGTGAGGACGGTCAAGCGCAGGACTGCGGCGGGCTGACACCGGAAGTTGCCGGAACGACACCCAATGTTTTGATCGAGGACCATGCGGGCGCCGTGTGGATCGGCACCTCGTTCAGCGGTCTATTCCGCTACGATAAGACCGGTTTTGAATCTATCCGCACCACACACAAGGAAATCCTCGGCCTCACTGAAGATCGCGAAGGCAATCTTTGGGTGGGCACAGGCGGCGGCGGGCTTAACCGCATCCGGCGCCGGGCCGTCGAACTGCAGGGTTCGGAGGAAGGGTTGCCCTTCGCTGCGGTTCAATCGATTTGCCAGGATGCTCAGGGAACGATTTGGGCGGCCACAAAGAATGGCCTTTTGGCCCGACGCGTGGCCGGACAATGGCACGAGATGCGTGGCGGACAGAATGCGCCGACCGATGTGACCTGTGTGGCGGCTGACCCAAACGGGCCAGTATGGATTGGCACGCGACGGGGATTATTTTGCTGGCAGGATGATCATTTCGTTGAGTGGGGAGACCCAAAGGGTCTCCGAGGACAAACGCTGCATACGCTGGTGGTTAGTCATTCGGGCGATTTGTGGATTGGCGAGGAATCGCCACAAGCCATTCAACGCCTCCGCGCGGGCCAGTTTACTACGTTCGACATCCCACAGGACTGCAGGGTTGTCCGCGCGATGGTAGAAGATGCGGCGGGCACGGTTTGGGCAGGCACCTCCAAGGGGGTCCTGTTCCGGATTCGCGGAGATCAACTGGCCGTGGCGACGCCGCGGCCGCCGCAGGACCTGGCGTCGATTCGTTGTTTGTATGCAACCCCGGACGGCGCTTTGTGGATTGGCTATGCCGGCTGGGGCATCGGACGCTTGAAGGCGGGTCATTATGCGGAAATCAGCACCGAACAGGGGTTATTCGATAATTATATCTCTCACATTATTTCCGATGGGCACGGGTGGCTTTGGTTCGGCGCCGACCGTGGCATTTTCGCGGTGCGTCAGGATAGCTTGGAAGCCGTCGCTGAAGGCCGTTCGAGCCGGGTGCATTCGACACACTACGGGAGGGGCCAGGGGATGCTCAGCTTGCAGGGAAATTTTGGCGATTCACCTGATGTTCTGTGCAGTCAGGACGGTCATCTGTGGATTCCTATGCAGACTGCCCTGGCGATGGTGGACCCGAGTCAATTGGTCGAGCAAAGAGACCCGCCTCCGGTTTTGTTAGACCGAGTGGTCATCGATGGCCGGCTTGTTGCCGCCGATACCGGCGTACTGCCGCCTTTGGCCCCTGTGTCAGATTTGCGCAAAGCCGTGGCTCCGCTTCGCCTGGCGCCGGGGCACCGCCGGATTGAATTCGAATTTGCCGCTCTCGGGTTCACTGACCCGCAGAATATCCAGTTCCGCTACAGGCTGGGAGGACTCGATGAAGATTGGCGCGAGTCGGGCGTCACCCGCAGCGCGAGTTATTCACGCCTGCCTGCCGGGAAATACCGCTTCCAGGTGATTGCCTGCAACCCCTCTGGCGTTTGGCCCCAATCCGGGGCGAACCTGCAGCTTATCGTGGCCCCATTTCTCTGGCAGACCTGGTGGTTCCGAGTCGCCCTTTTGGCGGCCTTGAGTCTGATGCTGGTCGCCACAGTGCGCTACGTCTCGTTCCGCCGATTGCATGAACAACTGCGCCTGCTCGAACAACAAGCCGCCCTCCACAAGGAACGCGCCCGTATCGCCAAAGACATCCATGACGATTTGGGCGCCAACCTGACCCAGATCGCCCTGTTGGGCGAACTCGCCCAACAGGACCGCGCCGAGCCGGACAAATCGGCCGAACGAGTTGGCCGAATCTCGGCGACTGCCCGGCAGGCCATCCGGTCGTTGGATGAGATTGTCTGGGCCGTCAACCCGCGCAATGACACGCTGGCGCACTTGATAGATTATGCCGCCCAATTCGCGTTGGACTACCTGCGTCTGGCCGGTATCCGCTGCCGGTTGGAACTGCCTGAGCAGACCCCGGCGCGCCAGTTGTCCACCGACCTGCGCCACAACCTCTTTCTGGCGATCAAAGAGGCTCTTAACAATATCGTCAAACACGCTCAGGCCAACGAGGTCTGGTTCCGCGCGCGAGTCGGGGCCGAGGCGCTCGAAGTGAGCATCGAGGATAATGGCCGCGGGTTCGCAGGCGCGCCCGACGATGCGCTGGCGGATGGCCTGCGCAACATGCGCCAGCGCCTCGCCGACATAGGCGGGGAATGCCGTGTCCAGAGCCAACCCGGCGCCGGCACTGTCATCCTGCTGCGCTTGCCTTGGCCTGCGGATGGATAAAGCTCGATAAGCTCCAGCGTTGCGCAGTTACCCTTTCCTCATCGCATCTCTCTGCGACTCACGGTTCCATCAGCCCGCCCCTTTCCGCATGATCCCATGTTCAATATAATAGGCTGCGGACTGCACATATTTCTCCGCCATTCCCCGCAGGCTCGCCCGCTCCGACTCGCTCAAGGGCCGTACCACCTGCCCTGGCACGCCCA
The DNA here is from genome assembly GCA_035946615.1 of Verrucomicrobiia bacterium. Taxonomy (NCBI): domain Bacteria; kingdom Pseudomonadati; phylum Verrucomicrobiota; class Verrucomicrobiia; species Verrucomicrobiia bacterium. The sequence continues at coordinate 57,670 of DASYZB010000114.1, read as the reverse complement.
GCACGAGCGAGCCGGCAGGAATGCGCGCGCCCTGCGTAACGAGCGCCCGCGCCCCGATGATGCACTGCTCGCCGATAACCGCGCCGTCCAGGATGGTCGAGCCCATCCCAATGAGCGCTTCGTTGCCCACCGCGCACGCGTGCAGGATAGCGCTGTGGCCGACCGTGACGTAATCGCCCACAACGCAAGGGTAGTCGTCGGCGACGTGCATCACACAATTATCCTGGATGTTGGAATGATGGCCAATGACGATGCGATTGATGTCCCCGCGCAAGACGGCATTGTGCCAAACGCTCGAACCATCTCCAAGAGTGACATCGCCGCTGACAACCGCGCCGGTTGCGATAAACACGTTCTGTCCCAGGGTCGGGCGGCGGCGCAAGAAAGTGTCCAGTTGTTTATTAAGCTGTTCCATAAAGGTTTAGATTTTATTGGACGTGAAATGCGGGTACATTGATTTCGTAATGAACAAACCGACGCCATACCGGCCGCCGACTGTGCGCCAACCCTTGCCGCGCTCGTTCAAAGATTTCACGCCGGCCAAGCATTTCAATCCGCGCACCTTTTTTCATGAAATGGTCTGGAAGGCGTTGCTCACCCGGCGCACCGGCCAGCACAAGCGTCCGGCCTTCCCCAAGCTCAGCCGGGGCCAGGTGGCGTTGACCTGGATAGGCCACGCGTCATTCCTGGTGCAGTTCACGGATTTGAACATACTCATCGACCCCAATTTCGCCAATTGGCTCTTCCTGCTCAAGCGCATCAAACGTTCCGGGCTGCGCATCGAACATCTGCCCCCCATCGATGTGGTCCTGCTTACCCACGCTCATTTCGATCATTTCCACAAGCCCACCCTGCGGCGGTTGCCCCACCCCAAAATCGGCATCATGCCCTGGGGCGTCGGGGACCTGGCCTACAATCTGGGCTTTGGCCGGGTGGTCGAGCTGGACTGGTGGGAGAGTTTCTCGCATCGGGATTTGAAGGTGACCCTGACGCCCTCGAAACATTGGGGTGCGCGCGTGCTGCGGGATTGTTACCGGGGCTACGGCGGCTTTGTGCTCGAACACCAGGGCCGGCGCATTTATCACGCCGGCGACAGCGCCTATTTCGATGGCTTTAAAGACATCGGCAAAAATACCCGACCCGAGATCGCCTTGCTCCCGATTGGGGCTTATCACCCCGCTTCCTTCCGCCATCTGCACATGGGACCCGATGAAGCCATCCAAGTGTTCCGCGAATTGCGAGCCCGCTGGCTCATTCCGATGCATTACGGAAGTTTCCGCCTCAGCTTCGAAGATATTGACGAGCCGCCCCGCTGGCTGTGGCAATTGGCCCAGGAGCAGGGACTGACGAAAAAAGTCAAAATCCTCGAAGAAGGCGTGCCTCAGGTCTTTTGAGCCGGGCCCCGACGACCTCTCTCAAATGCACCCCCCCCTCACACCTCTGCGTCTTACCGTCTCTGCCTTGAACCCCTCCGCTCCCATCAGCGTTCATCAGCGTTCCCACCATCCCGGCCTTCCTCACCCCCAGCGACTGCGTCATGGGCCGTGAGGTGAGGCGGCTCTGATCAAAACGAATTCCTACGGAAAAGAATTCCCAAAAGAAAATGAAATAGATTGACTTTATTTGCCTCCTGTGCTAATCGTGCCTTATTGCCATGAGACACAGAATTGTGGATGAGTTTACGGACATGCCGATATCCCGGCAGCGCAAGTATCAATTACGCATGCAGCGCGACAAGCGCTGCACCGAATGCGGCCAACCTGCGGCCGAAGGGTCGCGGTGTGTGAAGCATTTGGTCAAAGCGCGCGAGCGCCAGAGGAAGAAGCGCGGCCTCAAACGCCGCTATTACAATACCCTCAGCTACAAGTTGCAGGGCAAGGCCGCGTAAGCAATTGAATTGAGGCGCGCGCGCCCCTTCGTTTTCGTCCTCGCCTCGTGCTCGTGCTCGAAACCCCTCTGGGCGGCGGGTCTTTTGGCCGGGGCCTTCGTTGGCTCGGCCCTTACAGCCCGCTTCGGGATGCTCGGGCCTCGCTGCCTCGGCCCCGGCCAAAAATCCCTCGCCGCAGGACTCCACGCAATTTTAAAACAGGCTCTAAAGCCCCTTTTCCTCCGTGCAATTCTCTCCCGCGCGGATGACAATGCGGGCCCATGAATGTGGTTGGCATTATCCCGGTCCGGTATGGGTCGAGCCGTTTCCCAGGCAAACCATTGGCGCTGATTGCCGGCAGGCCTTTGCTGGAACATGTGGTCGAGCGCTGCCGGCAGGCCAAAACCCTGGCCGAAGTCATTGTCGCCACCGATGATCAGCGCATAGCCGCCATGGCGCAGAGGCTTTGCCGGGTGGCCATGACGGGAGCCAGCCACCCGAGCGGGACGGACCGGGTTGCGGAGGTTGCCGCCGGGCTTTCTTGCGACGCCGTCGTGAACATCCAGGGAGATGAACCGTTGCTCGACCCCGCCGTGATAGACGGCGTGGCCCACGCGCTGGCAAACGCCCAGATGTCCACCGCCGCCACACCCCTGCGAAACCCGCAAGAATACGACAATCCCAACGTCGTAAAAGTCGTTGTCAATGCCGCCGGCCAGGCCCTATACTTTTCGCGGCGTACGGTTCCGTATCTGCGCGAGGCCGCCAGTCGTTCGGTGGACGAACAGTTGGCGGCGTTTCCATTTTTGAAGCACTTGGGGATTTATGGTTACCGGCGGGAAACCTTGCTGCGCCTGGTGCGCATGCCGGTCTCGCCGCTCGAAACGGCGGAGAAGCTCGAACAATTGCGCGCACTCGAGAACGGCATTTCAATCGCCGTGATCACTGTCGAGTATGACAGCGTTGGGGTGGATGTCCCCGCCGATATCATACGTGTCGAACAATTGCTGAGGGCGCGCCTGGCGGGTGTGATTTAGCCTATGAAATATATCTTTGTAACCGGAGGGGTGGTGAGTTCCCTGGGCAAGGGGCTGACGGCGGCGTCGCTGGGCACCTTGCTCGAGAACCGCGGTCTGAAGGTGACCCTGCAAAAGTTCGATCCCTACCTGAACGTCGATCCGGGCACCATGAACCCTTACCAGCACGGCGAGGTGTACGTTCTGGACGATGGGGCCGAGACAGACCTCGACTTAGGCCATTACGAGCGGTTTACCAACTGCAAGTTAACCCGTCTGAACAACCTCACCAGCGGGCAGGTGTACCAAACGGTACTGAATAATGAGCGTGAAGGGAAGTACCTGGGCAAAACGGTGCAGGTGATTCCGCATGTCACCAACGAAATCCAAAACCGCATCCAACTTTTGGCCGAACAGACCAAGGCCGATGTTGTCATTACCGAGATTGGCGGCACAACCGGAGACATCGAGGGCCTGCCTTTTCTGGAGGCCATCCGGGAATTCGCCTTGGAAGTGGGCACTCACAATGCCATGTTCGTTCACGTCACCTACGTTCCCTTCATCAAAGCCGCCGGGGAACTAAAGACCAAGCCGACCCAGCAATCGGTTGCCAAATTGCGCGAAATCGGCATTACGCCCCATATCCTGGTATGCCGCTGCGAGCGGCCGTTGGACAAAGATTTGCGCCAAAAGATTTCCCTATTCTGCAACGTGCCTTACGAGGCGGTGGTCGAGGAAAAGGACGTGGACCACAGCATCTATGAAGTGCCCCTGATGCTTCAGCGTGAGCGGGTCGATGACCTGGTCTGCCACCAGTTGCACCTGGACACCCCGGTCCCCAACATGGCGCATTGGCAGGAGATTCTGCGCAAGATCATTGCTCCGCAGAACCGGGTGCGCATCGGGGTGGTAGGCAAATACATCGAGCTGCAGGATGCCTATAAATCGGTCTATGAAGCGATTATCCATGGCGGGGTGGCCAACGATTGCGGGGTGGAAATCCAGAAGGTAGATGCCGAAATCATCGAACGCGAAGGGGCTGATAAGGTCCTCAAGGGCCTGGGCGGCGTCCTCGTTCCAGGGGGCTTCGGTGAGCGGGGCATCGAGGGCAAAATCCTCGCCGCGCGTTACGCACGCGAACACAACGTCCCCTACCTTGGCCTTTGCCTGGGAATGCAAATCGCCACAATTGAATTTGCCCGGAACGTGTTGAAATTGCCCAAGGCGCATTCAACGGAGTTCGATCCCAATACGCCGCATCCGGTCATTGCGATGCTGGACGACCAAACCCGAGTAACGAAGAAAGGGGGGACGATGCGGCTGGGAGCGCAGCCTTGCCAATTGGTGGTGGGGACCAAAGCGGCCCGGCTTTACGGCGCGTTCGTGGTCAACGAGCGCCATCGCCATCGCTATGAATTCAACAATACTTACCGCGAGCGTTTCCAGAAGGCCGATTTTGTCCTCAGCGGGTTCACACCGGACGGCAAGCTGGTTGAGGTCATCGAGCTGGCCAAGCATCCGTTCTTCATCGCCTCGCAATTCCATCCTGAGTTTCACAGCAAACCGCATCAACCGCACCCATTGTTCAAGGGCTTCATCGCGGCGGCGCACGCTTCGGCGCATGGCTTTAGCTGGTCGATCTGAACAAACCGTTTTTTTAAGCTCTGACCTATCCAGACGCCATCCAGTTCCTGTATAGCCTCCGCTGGTTTGGCGCCAAGTTCGGCCTCGCCAATAGCTTCAGGCTGGCTGCCCTTTCGGGCAATCCGCAACAAAGACTCCGGTTCATTCATGTGGCCGGCACCAACGGCAAGGGGTCAACCTGCGCGATGCTCGAGAGCATCTACCGCAAGGCAGGGCTGCGCGTGGGACTCTTTACCTCCCCGCACCTGGTTGCCTTCGGCGAGCGCATCCAGTTCGACAGGCGGCCTATTCCCGAAGCGGCCATCATAAGGTTGGTGGCTGAAATGCGCGCGTTGCTCGAAACGGAATGGGGGAAAACAGGCGCGGCCGAGGACCATCCCACATTTTTCGAGGTGGTCACCATCATGGCCTTGCGCTATTTCGCCGCCGAAAATTGCGACCTGGTCATCTGGGAGACCGGCCTGGGCGGGCGGCTCGACGCGACCAATATCGTGACGCCTCTGGCCAGCGTGATCACCAATATCCAATACGACCACCAGAAGTGGCTTGGTGAAACCTTGTCGAGTATTGGCGCAGAAAAGGCGGGCATCATCAAACCCGGCGTTCCGGTTATCACCGGAGCCGCCGCGCCGGAAGCGCTCGAAGTCATTGCTGAAGCCGCTCGAAGCAACCAGGCGCCGCTCACCGTTGTTGAAGCTTCGGCGGCCCACAAGCCCCCCCTGGATACCTTGCGATTAAGTCTTTTGGGAGAACACCAAAAGATGAATGCCGCCGTCGCGCTGGCGACCGTCCGCGCGCTGGCGCCGGTCATTCCCATTGCCGAAGCCACGAGCCGCGCCGGCCTGGAGCGCATTCATTGGCCGGGACGGCTGCAATTGGTCGAGAGGGATTCTGGTCAAAGGGTTCTGCTGGACGGGGCGCATAATATCGGCGGGGCTGAGAGCTTGGCTGCGGGGTTGCGGGAATACTTTCCAGGAGCCAAACCGGCTCTCATCCTGGGCATCTTGCGGGACAAAGACTGGGCAGGGATATGCGAAATCCTCGCGCCTCTGGCTGGCCGGATTCTGCTTGTGCCGGTCCATAGCGAGCGCACGGCCGAACCCCACGGCATGCTCGAGGTGTGCCTCCGAGCCAACCCCCAGGCCCCAGTGGGCGAATATCCGGCCCTGAGCGCCGCATTGGAAAACCTTGCCCAGGCGCGGTTCGTCGCTATCGCGGGTTCCCTTTATCTCATTGGAGAGGCAATGGAGCTGCTGCACCTTTCGCCAGTCGGTCCAAAGAATGAGCGCGGTCTCAATGAGTGGAATCTGAGGTGATTGTTATCTCCTGCGAAACGGGTTATTGGAAGCCTGCCCCCGGGCATCTTCCTGGAAGCGGCAGCCAGATTTGGCGACAGCCTGGAGACGGACGTACGCGCCGCTCGAAAGGCCGGGCTGCAAGCCCTTTGGCTCAGACGCAACGCAGCAACATGGGAGGGCCAAGTTCCACCAGGCCGCGCTCGGTCTTGTTGCGCAGAAATGCGGAGGCTCGCGGAACTCGCCTCTCCGGGCGTGACGGGTTACTAATTATCTGATTTATTCAGGAACTTAAACACAATCCCCGCAACCAATCCGCCACTAAAATTCGCCAGGAGATAAATCCAAAGATTGGCCCACGACGACAGGCCCATCATTGAAATCCCCAGGGCCACTGCGGGATTGAACGCGGCGCTCGAAATGCTGCCTACCGCAAACGCGCCCGAGAGCACCGTGAACCCGATGGCAAGCCCATAAAACGAATTGCCGGCGTTTGCCTTGGCTGTGGCGGTGTTGATAACAACATACACCAGCGCGAACGTGAAGAGAAACTCCGCAAGAAGCGCCGGCCCGGCCCGGAGGACCATCGGTTTGGCCACGGCCTCGCCGCGCAGATAATTGAGCGCCAAGGAGGCAATTACAGCCGCCAAAAACTGGGCGAGCCAGTAGGGCACAACGTCCCGTGTGGGACATCGCCCGCGGTACCAGACTCCCAACGTGACGGCCGGGTTGTAATGGCCGCCAGAAATGTGCCCCCCGGCGTAAATCATCACCATGAGGATCGAGCCGATGCCCAGCGGAGCGATTACCCCTGCCCCGCCTATCACGACGCAGCAGCCGACAGTTAAAACCAAAAAGAAGGTGCCGATGAATTCTGTAATGTATTTATTCATTGTTGCCTCAGTGAGTGTGCGGCATTTTACGAGACTTCGTCCAGCGGTTTGCCACGTGTTCCCGCCAGCAAAACCCCTGTGCCAACTAAATAGAGAAGTGTCACAAGGAGCATGAACGGTATCAGCGCCAGCCAGTCGGAGTTGGGTCCGCTATAAAGCGGGTTATGCGCTTCGGCCCAATTTGTCAAGGCGGTATCCACTTTTTCAAATCCGCCGGCTAAGATGGCAATGATAATGCCTGTGATGGCCCCGCCGGCGATGTAACCACTGGCCAGCAAGACGCCCGGGCTTTTATCGCTCTCGGCGGCTAGTTGGGCCTCGTCGAGATGGTGCTCGCGCAATTCATGTCTTCGCCGATTATCGACCAGCCAGCGCACCAATCCCCCTGCAAAAATGGGAGCAGAGGAGGAAATGGGCAGGTACACGCCCACGGCAAAGGCGAGCGAAGAGACGCCGCACAATTCCAGAACGACGGCGCTCATGATTCCAAACAGCACCAGGCCCCAGGGAAGTTTCCGGTCCAGCATCCCTTTGATGATGTAACTCATCAGCGTTGCCTTGGGCGCATCGAACTTCGTCACCTCGGTGCCATCGGGCCGTTTCTTGAAACTCCCGTTGATGCCGGGATCAACCAGCCAGACCGCAGCGCCGGAATCATTCACCAGATACCTGCCAGGCGGTCCGCCGGCATTATCCGTTTTCTGCCAAACGCGGTAGGGCCTCGTATCCTCGCCGGCCTGCGGTCCGCGCAATCGTTCGGGGCCGGCCAACTGCGCGTCAGCCGGGGCGCGCAAACCGGGCGCGACTTGCGCCGCCGGAACATAAACAGTAGCTGTATTGTTCAACAACAGTAGAATCGGCCCCAGGAGCAGCGCGCTGGCGGCGGCCCCGATCATAATTGCAATCTGCTGATACTTGGGGGTGGCCCCCACCAGGAACCCTGTTTTTAGGTCCTGCGAGGTTGCGCCCGCGTTCGAGGCAGCCACGCAGACGATGCCGCCCACCGAAAGGGCCGTGACGTAATAGGCGCCGCCTGTCCAGCCGGCGATTAAGAAGCACAGGCACGTCAGCAGCAGCGTCGCAACCGTCATCCCCGAAATGGGATTGGAAGAGGAGCCAATCTCACCGGTGAGTCGCGAGGAAACCGTGACAAAAAGAAAACCGAACACGACGATGAGGAGCGCCCCAAACCAATTCATGTGAAGGGAGGGCGCGGCGCGGATGGCGATAATGAGCGAGACAACGCCAATACCGACCAGTTTCATGGACAAGTCCCGGTCGGTGCGCAGCACCGCTGTGGTTGCAGAGGCAGCCCCTCTAAAATCAGCTAACCCGGACCGCATCCCGCGCCAGATAATGGGCAGCGAACGCAGCAAGCTGATGATCCCCCCAGCGGCGACTGCCCCTGCTCCGATATAGAGGATATAAGCGCCGCGGATTTCATCCGGGCTCATGAGGGCGATAGGGGTTTGCCCCGGTGGTAGCGCGCCTGGCAGTCCCTGGCCAAAGAAAACAATCAGCGGAGTCAGCAACAGGGCGCTGAGCACGCCGCCAGCCATCATGATCGAGCCGATGCGAGGGCCGATGATGTAGCCCACGCCCAGCAGTTCGGGGGATATCTCCGCAGCGATTGAGCCGCCTTTGAGAGGCGCGCCGAAGATTTTTTCAGGGGTGTCCTTCCACAATTTAAACGCGGACATGAGGCTTTTATACAGCAGTCCCACTCCGAACCCAGTGAAGATGGTGGCCGCGCCCAAGCCACCGGGACGCGATAGCACTGGAGTTGGTTGAAGGGTGGCGGAGGCCTCATTCCGAGGGGAAGGGGTGGCATTGGGGGTCACCACGGATTGGCCAGCCGCCCCGGCCTTCAGCACCTCAGCGCAGGCGGTGCCCTCGGGATATTTAAGCTGGCCATGTTGAGCGACAATTAAGGCGCGGCGCAGCGGGATCATCATGAGAATGCCCAGCAGGCTGCCCAGCAGCCCAACTAACATCACCCGCCCTATCTCGAGATCAAAGCCCAGAATCATGATGGCGGGCATCGTTACCCCAAGGCCAAACGCTATCGACTCCCCGGCAGAGCCGGCCGTTTGAACGATGTTATTCTCCAAAATGGTCGCGTCGCTCCCGCCTGTTTTCGACCAGAGCCGGAATAGGGTCAGCGAGATAACGGCCACGGGGATCGAGGCGCTCACCGTCAGCCCCACCTTCAAAACCAGGTAGAGCGAGGACGCGCCGAACACGACTCCCAGCAGCGTTCCCAGAATCGCCGCCCGCCAGCTCAACTCGCGCACGCGAGCCTGTGGTGGAATAAATGAGCCAGGAACAGGGGGGTCCTCGGAGTGTTGAAGTTCAACGGCCATTGTAAAATTTGATACTCGATCCGCAGCGCGCAGGGCAACTGCATTCCAGCAGCAGCAACGAAGAATCACCAAAAACAGTTCCTTCGCTGGCGGGCGCAGTTTAACATCCGGCGTGCTGACGATTCCCAAAACCATGCGCGCGGTGGTGTATCGAGGCGCCAATGACCTGCGAGTCGAGACGGTCCTGGTCCCTTCTATTGGTCCGCACGAACTGCTCGTCAGGGTCGCCGTCTGCGGCGTTTGCCCAACCGACATTAAAAAAATCCAATACGGCACCGTAGCGCCCCCGCGCATCTTCGGCCACGAAACGGCAGGGACCATCGTGCGGGCGGGGGCGCGGGTAAAGAAATTTCGGGTTGGTGATCGGGTGGCGCTGCACCATCACGTGCCATGTCTGGATTGTCATGCCTGCCGTCATCGGGCCTTTGCCCAATGCGCGCAGTACAAACGGACTGGCGTCACCGCGGGATTCGAGCCGGCGGGCGGCGGTTATGCCGAATACGTGCGCGTGCTGCCTTTTGTGTTGCCGGGAGTGGTCAAGATTCCCCGGAACAATTCATTTCTGGAAGGAGCGATGCTCGAACCAGTCAATACCGTGCTCAAGGCAGTGCGACGACTGGCTCTTCTCCCAGGTGATACTGTCCTGGTCGCCGGGCAGGGCCCCATTGGACTCATGTTTACCCGTTTATTGGCCTTGGAAGGCATCCGTGTGCTGGCTACTGATCTATTGGATTCCCGCCTGAAATTGGCCCGCCAGTTGGGCGCGCGGTGGAGTTTCCCTGTGGGTGGGCCAGGAAACGGCGTGCAGGAAATCCCAGCCAGCCGAAGATCCAAAGGCGTGACCGCATTCGATTCACCAGGCCATTCGGCTGGAGCCAAGAGCTTGGCGGAATTGGTCGAAAAGGTCACACACCGCTGCGGCTTGGACGCTGCGGTGATGGCCGTCCCCTCGACCGCCGCCCTGGCCCAGGCGCAAGAGCTTGTTCGCGGCGGCGGCCAGGTACTTTTGTTCTCGAACACCCGGCGGGGTGACAAATCCTCGCTGGACCTGGCGACGATCTGCGTGGATGAAAAAGACCTGATCGGCAGTTATTCGGCGGATTTCCTCCTCCAACCCGCTGTCGCGCGCTTGGTTTTTTCGCGGAAATTAGATGTGCGCCGCCTGATTACGCACCAATTTCCCCTCGAACAAACAGCCGCTGCCATCGAACGAGCAGCGAGGCCCGGCCCCGAGTCCCTGAAAATCGTGGTAAGCCAGTAACAACCCCGCTGAGAATCCAGTCTGAGGCTAAAGCTTACGGCCTTCATCAACTTCGTAATAATCGAAGAAGGTGAGAATATCGTTTCGATGGGCAAGGCCGCTGGATTCTTTGTAGCGTGCCAATTCCTGGGTCGAGCCATCATCCTCGTCCCTCCAGCCGCGCTTGAGCATGAACTTGTCCCAGACCAGAACCTGCTCTTTTGTTGGACGAGTCCCATGCTCAAAGCACCATGCCAGAATTTCGTCGTCCGTGCCGCCCGTCAAAACGCGATCCCTCAAAGCCGAATAATCGATGCCAAGGAATCGGCAGCAGCGGCCATCAAAGCCGGAGCCGAGGTTCGGATGAAAGTCACGACGCAAAGTACCCGCCGCGCGAAGGCGAATCTTATCGAGCATCCGGGCAAAATAGACAATGCCGCCGGTACGGTCATAGGCGCTGCGGGGAAGGGCATTTTGAGTGGCGGTTTGCACGGGTATGGATCGAGATAGTCAGGCGGCCTCTTTCTTGGCCTCCCCAAAAAGGACCTCAGTCTTTATGGAATTGGAGATATAGCATTGCTCGTGGGCAAGGTGATGAAGCCGGCGCTCATCCTCCGGCGCAGGCATTTTCTCGCCGCCATAGGCAATTATCGGATTGAGTTTAATCAAGCTTACCCACGGAGTGCCTTTTTCATTCTTTGCCATGGCCCCGATGGCCTCATCCTTATAGCTGTCCACCTGGAATCCCCGGCGCGAGGCCAGGTACAGAAAGGTGAGCATGTGGCAGCTCGAAACCGCCGCTACAAAGGCCTCCTCCGGATCGACGTGCGCCGGGTTTGAATAAGGCGCCGGCACTACAGCGGGTGCGGCTGAAGCCGGCACCGTCAGACCGCCGTCAAAGCTCCAGGTGTGCTCCCGGGAATACTTGCCCTTGAGGAAATCAGGGCTGGTGCGTTTCCAGCTAATCATGGCTTTGTGTTCTGACATACCCGAGCATCGCCCGGCGGGGGCGGCATAACAAGTTCAGAACACCTGGCTGATGCGCAAGTAATGGATGCCATTAGACGGGATCAATTCCGCAGCCAAGGGATTGAAACACGCCTTGACGCGGAGTAATTTTGGTTGAAGGGAATCGGCGGAATATGAAGTGGGTCGAGCTAATAGGCCGGTCGTTGGACGCAGCCCAGCCGAACCAGCCAGGCGGGCGCCGGAATCCAGACCTCATATCCCTCATGCCAGGCTGCGCTTCCCTGCTAGGGCGCTGCAAACCTTCCTGGAGGAACTCCCTATGAACCCTCAAATCGGACTCGATCAATGCCTGACGTTTATCAACTGCCAATTGCAGCCCCGTCATACCGCCGAGGCGGCTAATCAGACCCAGACACATTTCCGCGCGATCACCATTTCGCGCCAAAGCGGCGCAGGTGGCCACTCGGTCGCCGCCCGGCTGATTGAGTTGCTCGATGATCGCAGGCACAAGGGCGGCAGCCCCTGGACGGTTTTTGACCGGAATCTTGTGGAAAAGGTGCTCGAGGAGCATCACCTGCCTAGCCGGCTGGCTCGCTTTATGCCGGAGGACCGCATCTCCGAGGTCACCGATGCCATGGATGAACTCTTCGGCCTGCACCCGCCCTCCCGGAGCTTGGTCCACCAGAGCGCCGAAACCATTCTCAGGTTAGCCGATGCGGGGAATGTGATTCTCATCGGGCGCGGAGCCAATGTAATCACGAGCAAACTCGATTATGTCTTCCACGTGCGCCTGGTCGGTTCGGTGGAAAATCGGATTGGGACCATCCAGCGCCTCGAATCACTGACCCAGAGGGAAGCCAGCGCCTTCGTTTATAATGAAGACCTTGGCCGGAGCCGTTACCTCAAAAAGTACTTCGGCAAAGACATTGATGATCCATTGCTCTACCACCTGATCATCAATACAGATTTGGTTTCCTACGAGCAGGCTGCCCGGCTCATTGCCGATCAGGTGATGCCGGGAAGGCAGTGGGAGCGTGGAGCGTGGAGCGTGGGAGCGTGAGGGTCTTAAACGCTCCTGCGCTTCACGAGGTTCTGCTTCCCAACCGGTGGGTTTTTCTGTACTCCTGTTCCATGAAAATGAACTTCTCCCTCGTGCTTTCCACTGGTTTTTCGGCGCTTCTCCTTTTTAATAGCGGCCCTGCGGCCCGGGCTGCGGCTGGCATTGGCCCCAGTTTCAAGGGTCCTCTTGGCCTGCAGCTTTACAGCCTGCGCGCACAGTTTCAGAAGGATGTTCCGAGCACATTGGATGAGGTCAAGAATTGGCACATTAAATATGCCGAACTGGCCGGCACCTACGGTCTTTCGGCAGAACAATTCAAGTCGGAATTAGCCGCGCGTGGCATTAAGCCCATCGGCGCCCACTTCGCCTACGAGCGTTACCGGGATGATGCTGAAGGGGTGGCCCGAGAGGCCAACGCCCTGGGCTTGAAATACGCCGGCTGCGCCTGGATTCCGCATTCAGGCGATTTCGATGAGAAGACCGCCGTGAAGCCATTCAAGTATTTAACAATGCAGGCAAGGTGATGGCCAAACATGGGCTGAAGTTCTTCTATCATGTCCATGGCTACGAGTTTCAGCCTTATAACCAGGGCACATTGCTCGACCTGCTCATAACGCAAACCGATCCCAAACTCGTGAGCTATGAAATGGATATTTTCTGGATCGTGTTCCCCGGGCAGGACCCGGTCAAACTTCTCAATAAATATGGCAAGCGCTGGGAGTTGGCCCATCTGAAGGATATGCGGAAAGGCACAGAAACAGGCGCGCTGACCGGTTCCACAGACGTTAAGAACGACGCTGCCATCGGCACCGGGCTGATGGACATTCCCGCAATTCTGAAAGCAGCCCAAAAAGCCGGCGTGAAGTGGTACTTCATCGAGGATGAATCCCCTTGGTCAGAGCAGCAGATCCCTCGAAGCCTGCGGTACTTGGAGCAGGTACGGTTCTGAAAAGGTGGTAGAGGGCTACCACACCAGGATTAGGCATGGTGACCCGCAGAACTGCTGCCAATTCATCACCCTGCTTTGGAAAACCTCTGTTTTCTCCGTTTTCTCCTGTTCCTGTCTGCATGGTCCCTGCTTAGGGCAAACTGCCGCTGGAGTTTTGGGCAAAAGACCTAGTTGCCGCGGGCCGGACGCGGCATAACGTTAGAAAGATGGTTGAGACGATAGAGCTACAAGGAGAGTGGATCGGCCACTACCCCGGCCATTTCGATGAAGTCATCCGCATTGACCGGCACGGCGAAGAAGTCGAGGCAGTCAAAATTACCGGGGATGATTACGTGCCGGCGGGGGCGGTCACCTGGAAGGCAAACCTCAGGACCCTGCGCGGAAAAGGACAGATTGCTGAAAACGAATTCGTCCGCCCGCGTTTCATCCCTGGACGGCTGATCATTATCAATCCGGAGCGTATTATTTTCCGCTGGGAGAATTGCGGCGAAGTAGAATATCGCAAGGACGACTAACCGGGAAGCTAAGCGGGGTGTTCGGCAGTGTCGCCCAGGAAAAGAATAACGCGATATTTGAGCACGAGCGGCTTGCCGGGCTGGAGAGTTACCGGTTCGAGTCCAGGGTACGACACGTTCAGCAGAGCAAACCCGTGGCGCAAGAGCCAGCCGTTGTGCGGATAGCCTGGATTCGAGGGGTCATCCTCGATTCGGACCCCAGCTTCCTGGCCATTGAAACTGCCCGATAATTCGGCCCATGGATGCCGTGACAGCACGCCGTCCTTCTTCAAAATCCCCGTATCGGTTCGGATAATGGTCCCCGCCGCACCCCCATCTCGCGGCGCCGTGCGAAACGCAAATCCACCATAGCCCTTTTTGCTATCCGGAGTGCCGACGATTACCACTGGCTGATCAACCGCCTCGAAACGCAGTGTAAAATCCATGACACGTTGCCCCTTGGTTTCCGGGTGGGTGACAATATCGACATCCTCTTTCACGAATTTCCGGTCGCCGTCGTACCAGCCGTTCTCGACGGCCAGCCTGGCCAATGGACCGGCCGTTTCCCGCGCCTTCCATCGAACGAATTTCTGGCGGAAACCCTTGACCGTCCACACATCATCCGTTTTGCCGCCGACCGTCACTACCTCCCAAGCCCAAAAAATGCCCCGGTGATGGCGGTGGTCGGGATTGAAATCATCCGTTAAAACCGTTTTGCCGTCCGGCGCATAGACCGGGTGCAAATAACACGAGCGTCGCATTGACTCGGGCGCGCCGCGGGAAAGAATCATGCCATAGTTATAGACATAAACCGGTTTGCCGTTTTCAAAGAGCTCCAGACCGGTCGAGTCATTGACCTCACGAAACTCGAAAGAGGGTTCCGCTGCGGTGGAGGCGACCGCCGAAGCGGCCAGGAACAGTGTCAGGATGGGGAGCAAGGATTTAGAATTCATCGAAAATCAATTTAAGCGTAACACAGGCAAAAGCGTCGCTGAAACGAAGGCAAAACGCAACGAAATTGGCTTAGCCGTAGCGATCAACTTGAACAGGAGACAAGAGAGAAAACGGAGGCGTGAACAGGAAGCCAAAACTGTGTCTTGCATCCTTGTGGCTGGTCACTGAAGGGTGAGGGGCTGTTTGTGCCTCCGTTGCCCGCAAAAGTGCTTCAAAAATCTCCGTTCCCTCCGTTTCCTGCTGTTTCTTTTTGCATGTTGCCGGCTTACAGCCACTTACTGCGCCGGCAGCGGCATTCCAATGTCCCTTGAAAGTTTATTGGCTGCCTCGGGGCTGACCCACCTGATGAGCGCCAAAAAGGTTAATAGCGTCGGGCTGTCTGGCTTGACGTGAAAAATACCGCGGAGGCTGTTGACTACCTTGTGATAGGTGGTGGTATATTTTTCGTGGGTCAGCCGGGTAACATACGTATCGATGACCGTGCGGGCTATCGGATCGGTCTTCCCATTAGCCAGGTAAGGCAAATGGCAGATAATTCGAATCAGGGATATGGCATCGGCCTCAGTGAGAGTAATCCAGCTTTGGCGGATTTCCTCCGCATCATACCGGGCATTTAGCCGTTCGCGAATGGCGGCGGCCACCGTGCCCGCATCGGTTCTCTGGGCGATGAGGTCTTTGATGCGTCCCCAGGCCAATTGCCTCTCCATTTCGGCCGGAAGGGCAAGCTCGCTTTTCAATGGTTCGTCCAGCGCCTTGAGACCAAGCCGCTCGCCGATGGCCCGGCCCAGCGCCTCGGCCTGTTCCTTGCGCATCCGGTCAGAGGACATAATCCCCCTGACGACCACCCGCTGCATCTCGGGGCTTAGCAGGCGCAAGATGGCGGTCACCTCTTCGGGAGCAGGTGGTTTCTGCCTCGATGGTGGGATGAGATGCCGCACAAAATCCGTGATGGTCTGGTCGGCTTCGAGCACTCGCTCAGCCCGCAGCCGAAAGACATATTTCAGGGTTCCGCCGGTTCCGCCGCCTTTGCCGATGTTATTGATAATCATCTGCCGATGGTCGGGGCTGATGACGAAGGCCAGCAGAGATTCAGCCTGATTTATCAGTTTTTCATCCAGCGGCTCCTGCGGCCCGCTCAGAGCCAGTTGTTCGATGAGCGCGGGCAAACGCTGGGCGAAAATGACATCCGGCGCTTCCGTGTTCTGATGGTCGTAGAAGTGGAGCAGTTCAACCAGGAATGAGAGCTTTTGGAACGCGCTCCTTTGCGCGCGCGCTTGGTCGGTCGATGCTTTGCTCCGCTGAACACAGTGATACAAAGACAGCAGTGCCTGGCTTTTCTCAGGGATGATGGAACCCTGCTGCTGCAGCAGGGTTTCGAAATCACTCTTGAAACCCAATACAATTTCGTCGCGTTTGGGGTTCGGGTTAAGCCTGGTATCCGTGGTCAGGTCATTGAAAAAAATC
Source organism: Verrucomicrobiia bacterium (assembly GCA_035946615.1). NCBI lineage: Bacteria > Pseudomonadati > Verrucomicrobiota > Verrucomicrobiia > Verrucomicrobiia bacterium. Next base: position 41,462 of record DASYZB010000114.1, on the reverse strand, counting down.
AAAGCCTTTTCCCCATACTCCTTTGCAATCCGTTCCCGTGCGACCTGGCCTTTAATGAAACAACGGTTGGCCCGGATGAAACGTGGTGAGAAGAACAGCTCGGGGTTTGATGGAAGGGCCTGGAGGAGTTCCTTTTCGATAGGCGAATCGAGGCGTATCAACTCGTCAATCACCGGCTTCAAGGCCGCTGCCAGGTCGCGACGAGTGTCCTCCAGTGTCTTGAGCACCGCTGGCTTTGGCAATTCCCCATCGGCTGCTCCTTTGCCGATGGCCGAGAGAAAGTCTCCCACATGGGTGTTGTGCTCAACTAATCTCGAGACAATGATGCCGACATCGTTAATGGGCAGTTTGCTCACCAGCGAAGTCAGCAGCAGGATCAATTCACTGTGCGATTTCTGCCGGTGCTCGATGACCCTCTCGATGAGTGCGCGCAGGCTTTTGTTTTCCTGTTCAAGGGCGCTCCGTTCGGCCTCCAGTTGGCCAACGCGCAACACCAACTCGTGCCATCCTTTTTGGATTTCTTCGGCCGAGGCGGTTGTCTCCGCCACATGCTGTGTCAGCGCCATCGGGCTAATTTCCTCGATACGGCCCGGTTTTTCCATCCCTTTTTATCCCCCCTCGCAACCGCCGGCGCCGTAAGGAAGTGTCGCGCACAATCTCTTCCGCCCCGCCGCTTAAAGAAAAAGGGTGCCGGCGCTACTTTGTCAGGCACGTAATGTGAGGGCCATCCGGCTCAGGTGCCGAGGGCCGCCGCTGGAAAAAGGCGAAGTGCCCGAGGGCCTGCCGCGCCCGGGCGGTCAAGCGCTTCTGGCGTGGACACAAATTGGGGCGGCCCTGAAGTTCATGGAGATAATTCTTGCGGAGTTTGCTAATCCGGGGCGCGACAGCACTGGTATTAAAACCGCTATGCACGAACTCCGGCGAGGTTTCTCCTGGCGTTTCGTCATCGGATTCGGTTTTCCCCGTTGGCGCTTCGTCCCGGCGCTCTGGGCCAATATTCCTGGCCATCCGAAGGTAGGCGATCACCAACAGCCCAAGCAAGACACCCGGCACACAAATCGTGAATACCAGCAAAATATCCATATTTGTTGGGAAGCAAGATAATCCCTACCTATGGAAAAAGAAAGGCTCTTCAATGGAGCCGGCCATGACGCGCTGCCTGCCGCCGAAGCCCTCATAGGCGCAGTCAAGGGGCCAAGCATCGGCTTGTCAAAAATTGACGAACAAGCAATCCTGCCCGGCAACAGCTACCAATTATGTTTAAAAAAATATTCGCTCCTGGAACCCATTCGTTTTACACAAACCTGGCTTTGTTGATTCTAAGGATTTGGTTGGGCGCCACGATTCTGCTGAACCATGGGATCAGCAAGGTCGTTGGCTTCCATACGCTTTCCGGAGGGTTTCCGGACACACTTGGATTGGGCCACCTGGGCAGTTTAGTGCTGGTGATATTCGCCGAGGTTGTGGCCGCGGGATTGCTAGTCGTCGGCCTGGTAACTCGATTCGCCGGCCTGGTGCTCGCTTTCGAGATGGCCGTGGCTTTCTTTGCCGTACATAGAGGCGCCTTGAGTGGCAATCATAGCGGGGAACTGGCCTTCATTTACCTGGCAGGATTCCTAGCCCTCATGATTGCCGGCCCGGGAGCGATTTCAGCCGATAAGGCTTTGTTTAAGGTTGGCGCTGGCAAAAGCTGAGCGCGTTTTGAACCGCAGATGGGAACGAGAATCCCTACAAACCAGCGTAAATCCCTTCTAAGGCTGGGCGTCTCTCCTGGTGACTGCTCGACATCCGCGTGATGCTGTTCAGAAACTCGACTCGAACATCATCTCCCTGGAACCGGCACGTGACCGTGTCGTGGTGAGGAGTCTCGTAATAGCGCCAGGTCATTTCAAAGGTATTGTCGTCCTTCCATGTCCCGCTGGCAGCCACCTTCGTCCCTAATCCCGTGGTGCTGTTGGTAAGCGTTGGAGGGGTGCCGGGCATGGCCGTTTCCCCTTCGCTCCATCGCTCGATGCCGCAGCGAATGGGGTAGATGCCTTTGTCGTCCGTCAGGCTGAAAACGCAACCGGTCTCCTGAAATTCAAATGATACATTGTTGGCCTGGAGGCTGTTTTTCTTCAGTTTGAATTGCTTGCCGGAGACTTTTGAAGCCACCGGCGAAGAGCCTTGCGCCCGGGGCGGCAATAAGGCAAGCGTGGAAAGTCTTTGCTTCAAGCTGCCCTGTAATGGAGCGTCGGTGGCCAGGGCGCCCTCCTTCATCGCGGGCAGCAAATGGTCCCAAACGAGGTTTAGCTCCCCCTGCATGTCAGGAGTTTCGCTGGTAATTACGACAACCGCGTCCTGCTCGGGCATCACGATAGTAAACTGCCCGAAGGCGCCATCGCCGCGAAAGGCCTTATGCCGGCAACGCCAGAACTGATAGCAGTAACCCTGATGCCAGTCGCTTTGGCGTTTCATCCGCTCGAGGTCAGGCGCCGGTTGTTGGATTTTAAATGTGGTCGCCTCCGCGATCCAGGCTGCGGGCAAAAACTGCTTTTGATTCCAAAGCCCTTTCTGCAAGTAGAACTGCCCGAACCTGGCCAGCCCTTCCGTTTGAATGCTCAGACCCCAACCCCCCGTGTTGATGCCTCGAGGGCAGGTTTCCCACGTCATTCCATCAATACCAAGCGGCTCGAATAAGCGCGGCCTCAAATAATCCAGCACCTTCTGGCCGGTCACCTTTTGAACGATACCCGAAAGCATATAACTGGCGCCGCTATTATAGAGGAACGCGGTGCCGGGCGGGTTCTGGATGGGCAACGCAAGAAAGGCCCTCACCCAGTTCTCCTGCTCCCGGATTGGACCCGTCGAATCGTGCGCATGGCCGACCGACATGGTGAGCAGATGTTTGACGCGCAACGCCGCCAGGTTTTCACTGATTCTTTCGGGTAGATCATCCGGGAAAAACTGCGTCACCTTGTCCTCGACTTTCAGGCGGCCTTCCGTAACGGCGAATCCGACCGCCGTCGAGGTAAAGCTTTTGCTGAGCGAATAGAGCATGTGATTGGCGCTGGCACGGTAAGGAGACCACCACCCTTCGGCGACGACATGGCCGTGGCGGAGCATCATGAAGCCGTGGAACTCGTGTTTGCTGGCAGCTACAGCATCCAGGAATGCCAATATCCCAGCCGATGAAACGCCCTGCTCTTCAGGCGCGCTGCGGGGCAGCCGGTCCGTGTTTGTAATCTGAGCGCCCCTGGCATAGCGAAAGGCAGGAACCCAGAAAGCGATGGCCGTTCCAAGGCCCAGTTGTTTCAGGAATGTTCTGCGATGGGAGGTCATAGTTTTGTGCATAAAAGGGCTGGATAGCCTGGCATTAGAGTTCCAGTCTCTCGTTCGGTTTTTGTGTGGTAAAGCGCCGCCGGTTCCTGCAGGACCTCACGAATCCCTTGGGCCGTTTTCGAGCCGATTCCTTCTATCTGCTCAAGCTGGTCCAGGCTGGCGCGCATCACCGCTTCCACGCTGCCGAAACTTTCCAACAGTTGGCCGGCCCGCTCGGGACCGATACCTGGCAATCCTTGAAGTATCTGCAATTGGATTCGGTGTTTGCGCTTGGGACGCCGGAGGTGCCGCCAGCCTGCGGCCCCCTCGTGGCGGCGCAACTGGTGCGCGGCGTAGAGCATCAAGCGGGCGCTTTCAGAGGCCTCCAACGCGCGCAGCACAGGGAGATGAAAAACAAGGCTCAACGATACCATGGCTCCTTGAAGCGCCTCACGGCGCATCCGAACGGCTCCCAAATCCGAGAAGCGGCCCTCCAGAATAATGGCCGCCGGCTCGTGTGTGCGGGCCAGTTTTTGCGCCTGTTGGAATAGCCGCCCATCAGCGATCGAAGCCGCAAAGTCCGCCACCGTTTTGCGTTCGAAAAGGCAAGTGCCGTTCACGATATAATCTCCGATTTTCAGCCGGTCGAAGCGCAATTCCACCTCGGGGAATTGCCGGAGCGCCGCGGGCACGGGGCTGCCCTCTTCGCGGTCGTCGGCCACGATGCGGATCGGGACCAAAGCAGGACTGTCCTGCGGTTTCATCGTTTCAATTAAACCGCAATGCTCTTGTGCGAGCAAATCCGAAGTCAAAACCCGCGGCGCGCCGATTAGCGAAGACCAGAGGTTTTGAAGCGAATGATGGGTTTAGGCCCGCGAGGCCACGGTAACGCCTCAGTGACTACGGGGCTGCCGGCTGAAGCCGGCGTTCCGGACGCGCGGAACGCCGCCTTTTAGGCGGCAGCGCCCGCCGTCACTAACCGATTACAGGCCACGCGTTGTTCGCTCTTGCTGCGGCGCGGCGTCCAGTAGAGGTTATGACCTGTTTATTGCACCGTTATGACGACAGCCGAGCCAGCAAAAAGCCCGAACCGCGAGGGTTTGGACCAGGACCCCTATTGGTACAAGACCGGTGTCATTTACGAGGTGCATGTGCGCGCCTTTTGCGACAGCGATGGCAATGGGGTTGGTGATTTCAAGGGCCTGGCCGGCAAACTCGATTACCTCAAGGACCTGGGAGTGACGGCGCTTTGGTTGCTGCCATTCTACCCCTCTCCATTGCGAGATGACGGATACGACATCGCCGATTATTACGGCGTTCACCCAATCTATGGAACGCTGGAGGATTTCAAGGTCTTCTTGCAAGAAGCCCATCTGCGCGGGCTGCGGGTGATCACCGAACTGGTGCTCAATCACACCTCCGACCAGCATCCGTGGTTCCAGCGCGCCCGCCGCGCCAAGCCCGGCAGCGGCTGTCGCGACTTTTACGTCTGGAGCGACACCCCGAAGAGATACAAAGAGACCCGCATCATTTTCAAAGACGTTGAAGTCTCAAACTGGACTTGGGACCATGTCGCCAACGCCTACTACTGGCACAGGTTCTTCTCGCACCAGCCCGATCTCAATTATGATAACCCGGAGGTGTTCGATGAGATGATCAAGGTGCTGGACTTCTGGCTGGACCTGGGCGTTGATGGGGTGCGCCTGGATGCAGTCCCCTACCTGTACGAGCGCGAAGGCACCAGTTGCGAGAACTTGCCCGAAACCCACAATGCGCTGAAGAAACTCCGCGCCCATGTCGATGCCAAATACACGGACCGGATGTTGCTGGCCGAAGCCAACCAATGGCCGGAAGACGCCGTGGCTTACTTCGGCCAGGGCACAGGCGACGAGTGCCACATGGCGTTTCACTTCCCTCTCATGCCGCGGCTGTTCATGGCCTTGCGTCTGGAAGACCGCACCCCGATTATCGATATCCTCGAACAGACACCTCCTATCCCAGAGACTGCTCAATGGGCCTTGTTTTTGCGCAATCATGACGAACTGACCCTCGAAATGGTCACCGACGAGGAGCGGGACTATATGTATCGGATGTATGCCCACGTCCACCAGGCGCGGCTGAATATCGGCATCCGGCGCCGCCTTGCCCCGCTGCTGGGCAACGACCGGCGCCGTATCGAGTTGCTCAATGCCCTGCTCTTTTCCTTGCCCGGGACGCCAGTGCTCTATTACGGGGACGAAATCGGCATGGGTGAGAACATCTATCTGGGCGACCGTAACGGCGTGCGCACACCGATGCACTGGAGTTCCGACAAGAACGCCGGTTTCTCCCACGCCAACCCGCAGGCGCTGTACCTCCCCATCATCTACGATCCGGAATACCACTACGAAGCGGTCAATGTCGAGGCGCAGTTGGGTAATCCTCATTCGCTGCTCTGGTGGATGCGCCGACTGCTGGCGCTGCGCAAGAAGTGGCGGGCCCTGGGCGAAGGCCAGTGCCAGTTCCTGCAGCCGGAAAACCGCAGCATTCTCAGTTACGTGCTCCGCGACGAGGCGGAAACGTTGCTTGTGGTGGCCAATCTCTCCCGCTTTGTGCAGCCCGTCGAGTTGGACCTCTCCGACTTCAAAGAAAAGGTTCCCGTCGAACTGTTTGGCCGCACGTCTTTCCAGGCCGTCATGGATAAGCCTTATCCTCTAACGTTGGGACCCCACGCGTTCTATTGGTTCTCACTGGAATTTAAACCTGCACCCGCGCGAGTCTCTCCTTTGAAGGGCGCTGCGCCGCCAACGTTGACTGTCGCAGGCGACTGGATTCAGGTCTTCAGCGGCAGGGCCAGGCAGGCATTAGGGACGAGGCTTCCTGATTTCATCCGCGCGCAATCCTGGTTCGGCGGCAAGACCAGGACTATCAAAGAAGTCACCATCAAACAGACCGTTCCTGTGCCGGCTGAAGGGCAGGGAATAGCGGGTCTCCTGGCGCTGGCGCAAGTTGATTACACGCAAGGCGAGCCGGAACTTTACTCGATGCCTTTGGCCTTCTCCTCGGGTGTTGAGGCCCAACGTCTTCGCGAAACCGCGCCACGTATGATGATCGCCGAATTGGACCTGCTCGGGGGCGCCTCGGGCGTGGTGCATGATGCCTTGGAAAGCGCACCATTCTGCCGCGCCCTGCTGGAGATGGTTCTCCGCTCGAAGCGCAGTCAAGGCCGAGACGGTCAAATCCAGGGTTCACATACCCCTGCCCTGGAGCGCATCCTGGGCCAGGAGGTTCCATCGACTCCGCGCCCATGGAAAGGCAGCCAACGCAATTCCTCCGTGTTGTTTGGCGATAAACTCCTGTTAAAGCTCTTTCGACGGCTGGACCCCGGCATCAACCCCGACCTGGAAATCGGACGGTTCCTTACCGAACGGGAATTTCCAAACGCGCCCCCGCTGTCCGGTGCGCTGGAGTATATCGAGCAGGATGGCAATTGTCTGAGCCTTGCGATTGTGTCTGGCTACGTCAACGATTCCAAGGAGGCCTGGTTGCTGACACTGGACGCACTGGGGCGCTATTACGACCGCGTGGGCGCGCTCGACGCCAAAGGTCAGAAACCGCCGCCGGAGGGCAAGGGTATGTTTGGTTTGGGCGGCGAGGAGCCCTCTGCCGCCGTGCAGGAACTCATCGGCACTTTCCTCGAGTTGGCGCGCCTGCTAGGCCATCGCACCGCCGCCATGCACCTGGCCTTGGCCTCAGAGCCAGAGGACGCGGCCTTTGCCCCCGAGCCGTTCACACCCCATGAGGTCCGCGGCCTGTTCCAATCCATGCGCACTTTGGCCACGCACAACCTGCGTCTGTTGCGAAAACAGCTCAAAGCACTGCCTCCCGATTTGGCGCCCATGGCCGAGCGCGCGCTTTTGCTCGAAAGCGAGATCATCGCTCGCTACCGCCCGCTCTTCGAACGCTCCCTCAGCGCCAAACGCATTCGCATTCACGGCGATTACCACCTCGGCCAGGTGCTTTGGACCGGAAAAGATTTCATCATTTTCGACTTCGAAGGCGAGCCAGGGCTGGCCCTGAGTGAGCGGCGCATCAAGCGCTCCCCATTGCGGGACGTGGCGGGGATGGTCCGCTCGTTCCATTATGCAGCCCATGAGGGGCTGCAACAGCACGTGGCGCGCGGCAGCCTGCCGCCGGAAAACCTGGCTGCTTTTGAGCCGTGGGCGGGTTTTTGGAATCAAGCGGTTAGTGCCTCCTTCGTGCGGGCTTATCTCCAGGCTCTCGGGGCCTCTGACCTGCTGCCCAACGCAGCCGACGATCTTCAGGTCATGTTGAAGGCTTACCTGCTCAACCAAGCCATGCACGAACTGGGTGACGACCTCTGCGATCGCCCGACGTTGCTCAAGGTTCCACTTCAAGGCATCCTGCGCCTGTTGGATGAGTCCCGGTGAGTAGCTCGTCCCGAACGGCCAGCGCGAGTGGGCCGCCTTCATCGGGCAAAAGACAGCTAAGCGTCATCGAGGCATCTATCACCAGACGGCTCATCGCTTGCGTCCGCCCTCAATCAGGTCGCGATAAGAGAGTTTTTCAACAGCGGATGTTTGGAGCCAAACGCGTCCAGGTCGTTAAAGAGCTTTGCGAGTTCAACCCGGCTGGGTTTTTCAAAAGGCACCAGGCGCGCGACCGGCTTTTCGTGTTTGGTAATGGTAATCTCTTCAGCCCTTGCCAACCCGCTCCAAGAGTTCCGAGAATTTGGTTTTGGCCTCGCAGGCATTGCTAAGTGCAGGTTCAAGAGCTTTACAATATTTTAGCCTCTGGTCCGTCTCCACTATTGGAATGGAAGCCATGGCACAGCCTGCTGAATTCATGAGCGACGAGCGGAGCAACGACATCGGCCAGATTGTCACCCGCGCCGGCGAGCGGGTGATGGGCTTCATCCGCGCCCGGGTTGGGAGCCAGGCCGATGCCGAGGACATTTTGCAGGACGTGTGGCGACAACTGATTACCGCTCTCGAGGATGGGCCCATCGAACACGTCCTCTCCTGGCTTTATACCACCGCGCGGAATCGAATTATCGACCAGTATCGCAAGCCCAAGATGGCGTCTTTGGAGGCCATGGCTGCCGAATCCGAATTGGAAGACGACGCGTTCGAGGTGCCTGAATTTCTCCTGCGCGAAGCATCAACGCCCGAAAGCGAGAATCTGCGCAATCTGTTCTGGGAACAACTACAGGCCGCTCTGGCGGAACTGCCTCAGGAACAACGCCAGGTGTTTGTGTGGCATGAGCTCGATGGCCTGTCATTCCAGCAAATCGCCGCACTCACCGGCGAGAACCTCAATACGCTGCTGTCGCGCAAGCGGTATGCGGTGCTGCACTTGCGACAACGATTTCAACGTCTCCATGATGAATTTCTTTCTTAACCTTCACACGCATTTACTATGACAAAACCATTCTGCAAATTTCGTTTTCTCATCCCACTGTTCGTGCTCGGGATTGTGGCATTGGTAGCACTCGCTGTTTACGGCTTGTGGAATGGAGTCCTCACCGAAGTGGCCGGCGTGAAAACGGTCACTTATTGGCAGGCTGCGGGCATCCTCGTTTTAGCGAGGATTCTCTTTGGAGGTTTTCCAGGCCGAGGTGGAGGGCCCTTTGGCCCACCCTGGCGCCGTCGCATGATGATGAAACGGTGGGAATCACTGACACCAGAACAACGCGAAAAAATGCGACAGGAAATGCGCCAACGTTTCGGTGACTGGCCAAAGTCACCCTGGTGCGACTCCGGTCACGAGGAGGAACAAGGGCCTGACGCTCCAGCGCAAACTTGAGCAAAGCACGAGGTCTTACCCGGAGAGCTGGCTTGGAGCGATAAGAATCCGCGGAAAAAATGTCCCGAATGACTCAGCTCATTCGTCATAAGAACGGAAAAGAGAAATTAAAACGCAAGAGTTACTCTCGATGGATTTGACGCGACCCAAGCCTTTAATTACGATTCTCAGGATTAATTAGCCGAGATGCAAAGAAGGCAGAGGTTACGCCTCTGAACCGTTATTTGTTTGGCCGAAAGACTCAGAAATTGAAAAAATAGTGCTGGAATGTCATGGCGCGCAAAATAACTATAGCGATTTGCCTCGTGTTGCTCATCGCCGGAGGACTGGCTGGGTTGAAAATGCTCCAAATTCAGACCCTCATGGCTGCTGGGAAATCCTTTGTCCAGCCACCTGAGGCGGTCTCCTCGACAACCGTCCGCCAGGAGAAATGGCAAAATACACTGTCGGCCATCGGCACCTTGACGGCCTTCCAGGGAGTAATTATCACGCCGGAACTGCCCGGAACAATCACTGAAATTGATTTCGAGTCCGGCGCGCTGGTGGCCAAAGGCGATTTGCTGCTGCGCCTGGATACTTCAGCCGAGGACGCCCAGCTTCGCGCACTCGATGCCCAGGCCGAATTGGCCCGCATCAATCTGGCTCGCGAGCGGACCTTGCGCGAGCAAAACATGATTTCACAATCCGAATTGGACGGAGCGGAGGCGACTTTGAAGCAAAACCAGGCTAATGCCGACGCGATCCGGGCCGCGATCGAGAAAAAAACCATCCGCGCCCCATTTGCCGGACGTTTGGGCATCCGCATGGTCAACCTGGGTCAGTACCTTGACACGGGTAAACCCATCGTTTCGCTGCAATCGCTCACGCCGATTTATGTGGATTTCTCGCTGCCGCAGCAGGAACTGGGGCGTCTAAAAGAAGGAATGAAGGTTAGGATAACAACCGATGCGTACCCAGGCCGCAAGTTCGACGGAGCCATTAGCGCCATCAACCCGGACCTTGATCAATCGACTCGGAGCATATCCCTGCAAGCCACGTTCCAAAACGCCGAAAAACTTCTCCGGCCCGGGATGTTCTCTCGGGTTGAAGTCCTGCTGCCTGAAGAGCAGGATGTCCTGGTCATCCCTGCCACCGCGGTGCTCAGCGCCACCTACGGTGACTCGGTTTTTATTATCGAATCCGCCCCGGATAAGACCAGCGGGACGAGCGCCCTGATTGTCCGCCAGCAATTTATCCGGCCCGGGGCGGCGCGGGGGGATTTTGTGAGTGTGCAGGCGGGTCTCAAGCCGGGCGAACGGGTTGTGAAGGCCGGCGCCTTCAAGCTGCGCAATGGGATGAGCGTCATTGAGAATAATCAGGTGGCGCCGAAGCTTTCCGAAACGCCGAACCCGCCCGATAGCTGAGCTTGTTATTCCCAATCGCTTTCAAGATGAGACTAATTCGCTTGTCCTTTGGGCCGTTGGCTTCGCTGCTCGCTCGTTACAGGCCGCTGCGGGTATGCGCCTCGCCAGCGGCCCCGAAATCCTGCGCGCCTTGGTCTCCTTTTGAAAGCTCACTGGAATTAGCGGCATGAAGTCGTTTACTGACATCTTCATCCGGCGGCCCGTCTTGGCCATTGTCGTCAACCTCCTCATCCTTATCGCCGGGGTCCAGGCCATCCACACACTGACGGTTCGGCAATACCCACGCAGCGATAATGCGGCGGTGACGGTCACCACGGTTTATGTGGGCGCCAGCGCCGCGTTGGTGCGCGGATTCATCACCACCCCTCTGGAACGGGCCATCGCCGCTGCCGATGGCATCGATTACATTGAATCCAGCAGTGCGCTGGGGCTTTCGACCATTACTGTGCGGCTCAAGCTCAACTACGACCCGACCAAGGCGCTGGCCGAAATCGGCTCGAAGGTGGACCAAATCCGCGGTGACCTCCCTCCCGACGCCCAGGTGCCGGTCATCAATATCACCTCAGTCGATTCCCAATTTGCCGCCGCTTACCTGAGCTTCTCGTCGGACATCCTCGAAGCGAACCAAATTACCGATTACCTGGTGCGCATCGTCCAGCCTCGCCTCTCGGCGCTCGAAGGCGTGCAGCGCGCCGACATCCTTGGCGGGCGCACATTCGCCATGCGTATCTGGCTCAAACCGGACCGCATGGCGGCGTTGAACCTCAACCCGGCCCAAATCCGGGATGCGCTGGCGGCCAACAACTTTCTCTCAGCCGCCGGCCAGACCAAAGGGGCCCTGGTGCAAGTCAACCTCACAGCCAATACTGACCTGCGCTCGATCGATGAATTTCGCAAGCTGGTGGTTCGGCAATCGGGCGATACCCTGGTTCGTTTGGGTGACGTAGCCGACGTGGTGTTGGGGGCGGAGGATTATGATTCCGAAGTGCGTTTTGGCGGCCAGCGCGCGGTCTTTATGGGCGTCTGGGCGCTCCCTAATGCCAATTCCCTGGATGTGATGAAACGCGTGCGGGCCGAAATGGCGCTCATCCAAAGCGAGCTGCCCAGCGGATTGCGAGGCGGCATCGCTTACGACGCCACCAAGTACATCGATGATGCCATCCGCGAGGTGCTCAGGACACTGACCGAAACGCTCCTGATCGTTGCCATCGTCATCTTCCTATTCCTGGGTTCGCTGCGGTCGGTCCTGGTGCCGCTGGTTGCCATTCCCATCTCGCTCATTGGCGGGGTTTTCCTGATGCAGATATTCGGATTTACGCTAAATTTGCTGACTCTCTTGGCGATCGTCCTTTCGGTGGGCCTGGTGGTCGATGACGCGATCGTCATTGTCGAGAATGTCGAGCGGCACGTGCGCGAGGGGCAAACCCCGCTCAATGCGGCGCTGCTGGGCGCCCGCGAGCTGGTCAGCCCGGTCATCGCCATGACCATCACGCTGGCGGCGGTTTATGTCCCCATCGGGCTTCAAGGCGGCCTCACCGGTTCGCTCTTTCGTGAGTTTGCATTCACTCTGGCAGGCGCGGTGTTCATTTCGGGCATCGTCGCCCTGACGCTTTCGCCGGTAATGTCTTCGAGGTTGCTGAATGCCCGGCGTGAGGAACGCGGTTTGGCAGGGCGCGTCAACCATGGGTTTGATCAACTCCGGCGCATTTACGGCAGGGTACTCGATGCCACCCTTTCGGCGCGCCCGGCAGTCTATACCGTCTGGCTGGTCCTGAGCCTGCTGATGCTCCCCATGTTTATGATGGTGTGGCAAACCAAAGAACTTGCCCCACCCGAAGACCAGGGCTTTATCATGGGCATTATCGAGGCGCCGGCCGACGCGACAATTGATCAGACAACGTTCTACACCGACGCCGTGAATCGTGAGCTGCTGAGTGTGCCGGAGGGAAGCCAAACCTTCCAGGTAACCTCCCCCAATAGCGGCTTTGCCGGCGTGGTGCTCAAGCCCTGGGGCGAGCGGAAGCGGACTGTGTTCCAGCTTCTGCCCGAGGTTCAAAAAAAGGTGAGCCAAATCCCGGGGGTCCGCACCATGCTGGCGACTCCGCCGGCGCTGCCCGGCGGGGGCAATTTCCCGGTCGAAATCGTGATCGGGGCGACGGCTGAGCCTGATGAGATTCTCAAATTTGCCCAGCAACTCCAACAGAAAGCTGCTGCCAGCGGTATGTTCGCCTTTCCGCCGATTATCGACACGAAAATGGACCAACCCGAGGTGGAACTGGTGATAGATCGGGACAAAGTTGCTTCGCTGGGCCTGAATATGGCCGATGTGGGCGCGGACCTCGGCACACTCACCAGCGGCAATTTCGTGAATCGCTTTAACCTGGATGGGCGCAGCTATAAAGTCATTCCGAAACTCAAACGCATCGAGCGGCTCAACGCTAGCCAGCTTGAAGACACGTATGTCAAAGGGCCTAACGGCCAGTTGGTCCCATTCAGCACTTTCGCCACTCTCAAGAAAACAACCGGCCCGCGTTCCCTCTCCCGGTTCCAACAATTCAACGCCGTGAAGATCAGCGGGGTGGCCATCTGCCCGATCGACCAGGCCCTGCGTTTCCTGGAGGGCGAGGCAGGTAAAATCCTGCCCAAAGGCTACAAGCTTGATTACACGGGCGAATCACGCCAGTTGCGAGTGGAAGGAAACAAGTTTCTGCCGTCTTTTCTCTTGGCGTTGACATTGATTTTTCTCGTGCTTGCGGCGCAATTCAACAGCTTCCGTGACCCACTGATTATCCTGGTCGGTTCGGTGCCGCTGGCCATGTTCGGCGCGCTGATCTTCAGCTTCCTCAAAATGCCGGGCCAGGGTGTCCCATTCTTCACCAACGGCTGGACCACCACCATGAACATCTATTCTGAAGTCGGCCTGGTGACTTTGATTGGGTTGGTCTCGAAAAACGGCATCTTGATTGTGCAATTCGCCAATGAACTCCAGCGCCGGGGGCTTGCCAAACTCCACGCCGTCCGCGAAGCGGCCCTGATTCGCCTGCGCCCTGTCCTGATGACCAGCGCTGCCACTGTCTGCGGACATTTGCCTCTGACACTGGTGACCGGGGCGGGGGCTGCCGCGCGAAATTCCATCGGCATTACGCTGGTCGCCGGCATGGCTCTGGGCACTCTGTTCACACTGTTGGTTATTCCCTCGATCTATGTTCTGATTGCCAAACAGCACGTGGGTGAAGCCCCGGGAGCTATTGGCCGGGATTTGCACCTGCCCGGCTCCCGTCAGTCAGACCTGCTGCAACCGGCTGAAATACTCGCTAAATGAACGGGTTTGCAATTGAGCAGCGAGGCAGTAGGCTTTTCACCCACTTGGGATTTCGCCAGGCATATTCTATCGTGTTCCGATGAAAGAAAGCATCGCTTCAGCACCAGCGGAAACCTGGAATCAAAAGAATCTGCATTCGGATATTGAGCAATTTGAGCAATCACCGAGGGACGCGATCAAGCATCTGCCCTCCGCGACAATGGGATTGGCTCGTCGCCGTCCTGGTGTTTTCATCCTGGCGCTCATTGGCATCCTGGGCTTGGTCTGGTACTTCACAAAACGCGACTAGGACTGGTCGGCAAGAGGTAACCCAAGAAAGGGGAGGAGGACCTGGCTGTACCCCTCTTCACATGAGGAATATACCTCCTTTTTCAACTCCGCAAATAGGGCGTACGCTGTAGGACTTTAAATTCTCCGGCGACCTGTCCGGGACTGATTCAAAATGATGAAAGCAAAAGCGGGATGTCTATGAACGAGACCAATGTTATTGCGGCTCCGGAACCCGTGGCCGAAGCGCCGCCTGGATTGACGGAACGCGCTCGCGTTGTTCCGTATCCCGCCATCGAACGACACGGGATTATCGGTGACCGGCGGACGGCCGCGTTGGTTGCCGCGGACGGAACGCTGGATTGGTTGTGCCTGCCGGATTTTGACAGCGCGCCGGTGTTCGGGGCGCTGTTGGATTGGTCGAAAGGGGGCCACTGGCGTCTCGGCCCGGCGCGAATGGCCACCGGCGCGCAACACTATCTCGAGAACAGCGCCGTTCTCGAAACGCGCTGGGAACTAAGCGAAGGAACCTTGGTGCTGCACGACGCGATGCTCTGGCCCGAGGGCCGGCGGCCACCTGAACAAACCGGCGTGCGCGTGGTGGTGCGCGCGTTGCGTTGCGAGCGCGGCACGGTGCGCTGCCAATTGGGCTTTCAGCCGGGCTGTCGTTTTCAGCAAAACCCCGCGATGATTACCGCGCACAGCACCGGTTACACCATTCAATTGCCGGAATTTTCTTTGCGCCTGTGGACAAGCCGTCCGCTCACGGCGGAACAGTCCCGTTTGCGGCAGGTGTTTGAATTGAAGCAAGGCGAGGAACTCTGGACGGTGCTTGAGTGCGGCGCGGCGGGCCATGGTTGGACGGTTGAATCCGCCCGCGGCGCGATGGAAAAGACGCGCGGTTATTGGCAGGACTGGGTCGGAGCGCTTCGCCCCGGCAGCATCGGAGAAAAGGAAATCCGGCGCGCCGCGATGATGGTGCATCTGCTGACGTACGCGCCCGAAGGTTCGGCCGTCGCCGCGCCCACCACTTCGGTCCCGGAACGCATCGGCGGCGATTGGAACGCCGATTACCGTTTCTGCTGGGTGCGCGACGCTTCGCTGGCAGTGTCCATTCTTGCGCGCCTGGGCAATCTCCAAGAAACGCGGCAATACCTGCACTGGCTGGTTCAGCGCCTCTCGCGTTTTGGCGCGCCGCTGCAGGTGTTGTATGACATTCGCGGCTCAAAAAGGCCCGGTCAGAAAAACCTTTCAAACGTGGCCGGCTACCGCGAGTCCCAGCCGGTGCGTACCGGCAATCACGCCTACAAGCAACACCAGCTCGGTTCCTACGGCTATTTGGCGGATTGCGTCTGGACCTACCTCAACGAAGGCGGCCAGTGGCGCGAGGAATACTGGAAGCTCATTATTCGCGTCGCCAAACACACAATCAAACATTGGCAAGACCCGGAAAACGGCATTTGGGAATTGCCTGAACGGCGTCATTACCTCAACAGCAAAGTCCTGAGTTGGGTCACTCTGGACCGCGCCATTCGCATCGCGCAAAAGGTCGATGTCTCCTTCGACACGAGCGAGTGGCAGACGACTCGCGAGACCATTCATGCCGAGGTCATGGAAAAGGGCTGGAGCGAAAGGCTTGGCGCATTTCGCCAGCATTATGACGGCGACGATCTCGACGCAGCGGCGTTGCTCATTCCGGTGCTGGAGTTCCTGCCCGCCGATCATCCGCGCGTGCTCGCAACGCTGGAGCGCATTTCGGAATCTCTCACCATTGATGATTTTGTTTTTCGCTTTGACCCGATGCAGACTCCCTGCCTGGGGCAGCTTCCGTTGGGCGAATTGGAAGGCGCTTTTTTTCCTTCGACTTTCTGGCTGGCGACCACTTATGCCAAGGCGGGCCACCTGGAACGCGCAGAACGAATCCTGGAACGGGCCGAGAAACTCGCCGGTCCGGCGGGCTTGTTTTCCGAAGCCGCCGATCCTCGGACCCGCACCTTGCTGGGCAATACGCCGCTGCTATTCTCCCTTGCCGAGTACGTCCGGGCCATGCTGGAAATTGCGCGCGGCAAGCCCGACAAATAGAATCCATAAGTAATTCTGGGGTGTAATCCCCAGTTGAAAAAATGTTGCGAAGGTGGAGCATCAACCATGTTAAAATGGGTGATGATGTTGCTGGCCTTCGGACTAGTGGCTGGATGCCTGGGAGCAATGGGTGTGGGCGCAACGACCATGGGGAAACTGCTGCTGGCTTTATGCTCGATGACCATCGTCTCACTGCTGATTGCCTGGCCATTCCTCAGAGAAACAGGCCGGCGGCAAAACTACATTGGAAAAGGGCAGGAAGCAGCCACCGCGTATCTCTCCAAGCCTTAGGTGAGGCGCGGGGGTTTGCAGGCGCCCGTTAGGCTAAGAGCGGCAAGGGAACAATTCTCGGGTCTTAGGGCTTTTATTCGCAGTTCATCCGTCAGTGTTGTTGCGAGCATTGCGGGTTCGAATTTCCTGGGTCGAGGTGTGGTGAAAGGGGCAATGGATAGCCAGCCTCAACAGAAAGAATAAACAAGAGACAATGAAGCGAGGAGGTCGGGAGTTCTACCTGGCAAAACTCTTCCTCGTTCGGCAATGGCGCAAATATTTGGAAAGAGCAGCAATAGCTTTGCCCGAGTGTCGCTGGTAGGCGGCTTTTTGAGCTTCTTCGCCTTTTGGGGCCTGGTGTATCTGATCTATTGGTCGCCTTATACCACCAGCCAGAATGTGCCGCGCGAGCAGGAAGTTCCTTTCAGCCATCAGCACCACGTTGCCGGCCTGGGGCTGGATTGCCGCTACTGCCACACCTCCGTCGAGAAGTCCTCGTTCGCAGGAATCCCGCCGACCGAGACCTGCATGACGTGTCATTCGCGAGTGTGGACCGATGCCCCAATGCTGGCCCCCGAGCGCCAAAGCCTGGCCACCCGGCAACCACTCCACTGGAAGCGGGTGAATGATCTGCCGGACTTCGTTTTTTTTAACCACTCCATCCACGTGCAGAAGGGCATCGGCTGCTCGACCTGCCACGGGCCTGTCGATCAAATGCCTCTAACCTGGAAGGCGCACTCGCTTTATATGC
Organism: Verrucomicrobiia bacterium; assembly: GCA_035946615.1. NCBI lineage: Bacteria > Pseudomonadati > Verrucomicrobiota > Verrucomicrobiia > Verrucomicrobiia bacterium. The sequence goes on along the minus strand of DASYZB010000114.1, from coordinate 24,262 downwards.
GCTGGTGCCTGAATTGTCATGAAGCCCCCGAGAAAGAACTTCGGCCCAAAGACCAGATTTACAATATGGAATGGAAGCCGCCAGCCGACCAAGCCCAGCGCGGGGCGCAGCTCCTCAAGGAGTATCACATCAGCCGGGTGCGCCTGAACCAACTGCGGGATTGCAGCATGTGCCATAGATGAAAACCCAAGAAGCAGCATCCATTGGCCCGATGAATCCGAAACCGCCTGTCGATCTTTCTGCCATTCGGGCCAAATTGAATGGTTTGCGCGGCCAGGATTACTGGCGCAGCCTGGAAGAAATCGCCGAAACAAAGGAATTCCAGCAACTGCTCCACCGCGAGTTTCCTCCTGGGGCATCCGAATGGTGGGATGGGTTGAGTCGGAGGAATTTTCTGAGGATGGCGGCAGCCACCATGGCGCTGGCGGGACTGACAGCCTGCACCAAGCAACCGACGCGCGAGATTTTCCCCTATATCAAGCAGCCCGAGGAGATGGTCCTGGGCGAGCCGCTCTATTATGCGACCTCGATGGTGCTGGGTGGGTTCGCTACAGGGGTGCTAGCCAAAAGCCGTGAAGGCCACCCGATCAAGGTGGACGGAAATCCCGAACACCCCGCCAGCCTGGGCGGTTCGAGCGTTTGGATTCAAACCTCCATTCTTGACCTTTATGACCCGGACCGGTCGCAAACCGTAACGCGTGCCGGCGACATCAGCACCTGGGCGCTTTTTCTTTCTGACCTCAACGACCTTCTGAAAGAGCAGGAAGCTAAAAAAGGAACCGGACTGCATTTTCTCACGGAGACAATTACTTCGCCAACGCTGGCGGCCCAACTCCAGCAAGTGCGGCTACGATTCCCCCGCGCTCAATGGCGCCAATACGACCCGATTACCCGGGATAATGTGCGCGAGGGCGCGCATCTGGCTTTTGGTGAATTTGTCGAGACGCATTATCGGTTCGACAAGGCAGCCGTTATTCTTTCATTGGAGGCAGATTTTCTCTACACGCATCCACAGAGGCTGCTTTATACGCGCCATTTCATTGATGGCCGGCGGGTCAGCGCTGGAAAACTGGAGATGAGCCGGATGTACCTGGCGGAAAGCACCCCAACGGTGACCGGCACAATGGCCGACCACCGCCTTCCCATCGAAAGCGGGGCCATTGAGGATTTGGCGCGGCACGTGGCTCAACAACTCAGCGCGCCAGTCCAATCGCCGAAAAGGACCTTGTCCGCTCATCACAAGGATTGGGTGAGCGCGCTGGTCAAGGACCTGGAGCGGCATCGCGGAGCTAGCGTTGTGATTGCCGGTGAATGGCAGCCGCCGATCGTGCATGCCCTGGCCCATCTGCTCAATGAAACCTTGGGGAACATCGGCAACACGGTTTTCTATACAGAAACCGCCGAGGCCAATCCGGTTAACCAGCAGCAATCCTTGCGCGCGTTGGCCGCTGAAATGAAATCCGGGTCAGTGGATACGCTATTCATCCTGAGTGGAAACCCGGTTTATACGGCCCCCGCGGACCTGGAGTTTGGGCGGCAATTGGCCCAGGTCAACCGGAGCATTCATTTGGGGCTGGACCTGGATGAAACAGCGGCTCTTTGCAGTTGGCACATTCCACAGGCGCATTACCTGGAATCCTGGGGCGACGCCCGCTCCTTCGACGGCACGGTCTCGCTGATGCAGCCGCTGATCGCTCCGCTCTACGGTGGCAAGTCGGCTTATGAACTGCTCGGAGCCATGTTCCAGCAGCAGCCGATTCGGAGCGATCACGAAATCGTGCGTGAATTCTGGGAAAAGCAGAATCTCTGGCCCGAGTTCGAGAAGGGGTGGCGCAAGGCGCTCCATGATGGATTCATTCAGGGAACGCAGGCCCGAAGAAAGGAAGTGCAAGTCAGACCAGGATTCGAACGCAATGCCGCGCCAGGAGGAGCATTCGGCCTCGAGACGATGCCCGGCGCCGCGGGAGCTGGTCCTTCTGAAAACTTTTCTGAACCATTGAAGTCAGTCACTATTCAGAGGGTTACTCCAGCCCAGCCGGCAAACCAACTGGAAGACCCCTTTGGGCGCGCGGCTAAAAAGCGGGTGCGGATTGAGAACCTCGAGATTTGTTTTCGTCCCGACCCAAGCCTGTGGGATGGGCGTTTCGCCAACAATGGCTGGCTGCAGGAATGTCCGAAACCCGCAAATAACATGACTTGGGACAACGCCGTTTTGGTCAGCCCCGCGTTAGCAGAACGTTCAGGACTGGCGACCGGGGATGTGGTGGAAATCGGCTATCACGACCGAACGGTGCGTGGCCCGGTGTGGATCATGCCGGGCCAGGCTCAGGGCTCGATAACCCTGCATTTGGGTTATGGACGCTCCCGCGTAGGACGCGTGGGAGAGCAGGTGGGATTCAACGCCTATCCCTTGAGGACAAGTCAGGCGCCATGGACCGGTTCAGGAGCCAGGCTCGTTTCCACTGGCGAAACTCACCTGTTAGTCGCCACTCAGACCCACTTCAATCTCCACAGTCCGGACCGCCAGATTTACCGCGCCGCTACATTGGAGGAATTTCGCGCGCATCAGGATGTAATTAAGAAATCACTCAAGGTTCCCGAAGAGGACAAAACGCTCTATTACCCTGAGGAGTACCCGTACAATGGCTACAAATGGGGGATGTCAATTGACCTGAGCGCGTGCATCGGCTGCAACGCCTGTGTGGTCGCGTGTGAGGTGGAAAACAACATTCCGGTGGTGGGCAAGGACCAGGTGCACAAAGCGCGGGAAATGCTTTGGCTGCGCGTGGACACCTATTACAAGGGGGACCTGGACAACCCGGGGTTCAATCATGCGCCGGTGCCTTGCATGCATTGCGAACACGCCCCCTGCGAATTGGTTTGCCCAGTCGAAGCGACTGTCCATGACAGCGAAGGATTGAACCTGCAGATTTATCAGCGCTGTGTCGGCACGCGCTTCTGCTCGAATAACTGTCCCTACAAAGTCCGGCGTTTCAATTTCCTACGCTATACGGACTATCACACGCCCAATTTCAAGCCGATGTACAACCCCGAGGTGACCGTCCGCTGGCGCGGTGTAATGGAAAAGTGCACCTACTGTATTCAGCGGATAGCGGCGGGCCGGATTCGCGCTGAAAAACAGGACCGCCGGATTTGCGATGGAGAGGTCAGGCCCGCTTGCCAGGTGGCCTGTCCCGCCGAGGCGATCGTTTTCGGCGACCTCAACACCCCCGGCAGCCAGGTCAGCCGGCTCAAGAACCTGCCTTTGGACTACGCAATGCTTGGGGAATTGAACGTACGCCCGCGGACCACCTATCTGGCCAAAATCGAAAACCGGAATCCGGCAATCCAACACGAAAGTCCCGTCTGAGAGATATGGAGACTATCCAGGGATCAGAACCACAGTTGAGAGTGCCCGGCAAACCCTACCCGGTTACCCTGTTGGGTTACCCGGCAGAAATGATCGGGCCGGAGACCACCTACGATCAGGTCAGCGACCGGATAGTGGACGAACCACTCCACCACCCGCACCAAAAGGCCTGGCTGGTTGGATTCTCGATCGCATTTGCGATGCTCATGATGTTTGGAATTGCCATCGGTTATTTGCTATTCAACGGACCCGGCATTTGGGGCATCAACATCCCTGTCGCCTGGGGTTTTGCCATCGTCAACTTCGTTTGGTGGATCGGCATTGGACATGCCGGCACATTCATCTCAGCCATTCTATTGCTCCTGCTCCAGAAGTGGCGCACCACGATCAATCGATTCACCGAGGCGATGACCCTCTTTGCCGTCATTTGCGCCGGGATGTTTCCCTTATTGCACCTGGGCCGGCCCTGGACCTTCTATTTCATTCTTCCCTACCCCGACACGATGGCGCTGTGGCCTCAGTTCCGCAGCCCGCTGGTTTGGGACCTGTTCGCCGTCAGCACCTATTTTACCGTGTCATTGATTTTCTGGTACATCGGGGTGGTGCCGGACCTGGCGACGGTGCGCGACAAGGCGCGAACGAAATGGAAACGGATTCTTTACGGGATTGGCGCTTTGGGCTGGCGCGGCTCGGCTATCCACTGGCAAAACCATCAATCGGCGTACTTGCTCCTGGCCGGACTGGCGACCCCTCTGGTGCTCTCGGTGCATAGCGTTGTGAGTTTCGATTTCTCGATAGCCCAACTACCCGGGTGGCACTCGACCATCTTTCCCCCTTATTTCGTTGCCGGAGCAATCTTTTCCGGTTTCGCAATGGTCCTGAATCTGGTGATTCCAATCCGGCGCATCTACGGGCTACAGGACCTGATCACCACCCGCACGCTCAACAACATGGCCTGTGTCACCCTGGTCACCTGCTGGATGGTGGCTTACGGCTACATCATGGAGGCTTTTATGGCCTGGTACAGCGGCGACCCTTTCGACCGCTGCATGATGCAGGACCGGGCATTCGGTCCGTATGGCTGGGTGTTTTGGACGTTGATGGCCCTCAACGTCGTCATCCCGCAACTGCTCTGGTCCCGCTGGGTTCGCACTCACGACATCGCCCTTTGGTTCGTCGCGCTCTCGGCCAATTTCGGGATGTGGGTGGAACGTTTTGTCATCGTCGTCCAAAGCCTGCACCGGGATTTTCTGCCCCGGAGTTGGCAGATGTTCACCCCGACGGCGTGGGATTGGGCCACCTTGTTGGGCAGCGTCGGTCTGTTCCTGACATTGCAGTTCCTCTTCATCCGGTACATCCCCATGATTTCCATTTCTGAATCCCGCGAGCTGATCGCTCAACGAAAGGAAGGGAAACTATGAACCCGGAACAACGCAGCGCCATCCTGGGATTCCCTTCCGAGACCCCAATCACAACCGAGGAGAAAGCACTCTACGGTTTGATGGCTGAGTTCGAAGAGCATGATGAATTGTTGGAGGCGGCCAAACGCGCTTATGCCGCCGGTTACCGGGAAATGGACGCCTATTCTCCTTTCCCGGTTGAGGGGCTGGCCGAGGCCCTTGGACACGAGCACAGCATTGTGCCCTTGTTCACGCTGGTGGGGGGGATGGCCGGGGGGCTGGGGGGCTACTTTATGGAATGGTACTCGATGGCTCGCCTCTACCCGCTCAATGTGGGCGGACGTCCTCACAATAGCTGGCCCAATTTCATTCCGGTGACGTTCGAGTTGACCGTGCTCATCGCTTCGTTGACGGCGCTGGTGACCATGCTCGTCCTCAACCGGCTCCCTCAGCCGCATCATCCGGTGTTCAACGTTCCGGAGTTCCGGCGCGCCTCAATCGACCGCTTCTTTCTGTGCATTGAAACCGAAGACCCGAGATTTGAGCGGGAGGGGACCTGGAGATTTCTCGAGGGCTTAGGACCGATGAAGGTTTCGGAGGTATGGGATGAGTGACAGATTCCAGACTCCCAGGTTTCTTTTCAAGCCTGATTGGCTGAGACTCCTGGGGTTAATCACAGTCATCGGACTGACTGCTGGTTGCCGGAGGGATATGTTTCACCAGCCATTCAGCAAACCACTCGAACCGAGTGATTTTTTCCAGGACAATCATATGGCCTCACGCCCCCTGGTAGCTCACACGGTGGCTCGCGGGCATTTGGACGCAGACGAGGCGTTTTACACAGGCAAGATTGGCACCAACCTGGTCGAAACCTTTCCCTATCCAATCACCCGGCAAGTGCTTGAACGGGGCCGGGAGCGATTTGACATCTATTGCTCGCCTTGTCATGGGCGCACGGGTGATGGCAACGGCATAGTTGTTCAGCGCGGGTTTCCCGCGCCCCCCTCCTATCATATCGATCGGCTCAGACAGGCGCCGGTTGGTCATTTTTTCGATGTCATCACTCAAGGCTACGGCATCATGTACTCCTACGCGGCGCGAGTCGAACCGGCCGATCGCTGGGCCATTGCCGCTTATATCCGCGCCTTGCAGAAGAGCCATGACGCAACCCTGGCCGAGGTGCCGCCTCAGCAACGGGCTGGACTGAAGGAGGTAAAATGACCGAAGGACTCGCCGCGGATCTCAAAATCGAGGGAGCAAAGTTCCCCGTTGCCATGGACCAGCTCCTGGAAGCGCGCCTCAGCGGCATTCAACTCACCGCGCTGATTGCCGGCCTGGTGGCGCTTGGGGCTACTGCTTACGGGGCCTTTTCCGATCGGTCCCAGTTTTTCTTTTCCTATCTCTTTGGATACCTGTTCTGGCTGGGCTTGTCATTGGGTTGCTTTCTCGTAACGATGATCCACACCCTCACCGGAGGCCGCTGGGGTTATCCAGCTCGCCGCTTTTTGGAAGCCGGTTTTATGGTCCTGCCGCTGATGCTGGTGCTTTTCGTTCCGATCTTTTTTGGGTTGCACACGCTCTACCCCTGGGCGCGCCCGGAGCAAGTGGCGGTGGAAAAAGTGCTGCGCCAAAGGCACGTCTATGAAAACTGGTGGGCTTATATTGCGCGGACGGTTTTCTTCCTTGGTGTTTGGATTTGCATGAGCCAACTCTTGCGCCGGTGGTCGCTCCAGCAGGATGCCACCACCGATGCCGCCCCAACCCGCAGGGCGCGCATCCTCAGCGGTCCCGGCATTGTCATCTATGGCCTGCTGGGGACCTTTGCGTGTGTGGATTGGGTCATGTCCCTGGAAATCCACTGGTACTCCACCATGTTCGCCGTGATTATCATTATCGGCCAAATCCTGGTTGCCTACGCCTTCTCTGTCCTCCTGCTGACCCTTTGCAGCCCGTACGCGCCCCTGAGCCAAGTGGTTAACAAAAGCCAATATCATCAATTGGGCAACCTGCTTCTGGCCTTTGTCATGTTTTGGACCTACGTCTCCTTCGGCCAGCTCTTGATTGTCTATTCCGGCGATAAACCGGACGAGTTGGATTGGTACCTGCACCGGATTGCGGGTAATTGGAAACTGATTGTGGTTGCTTTGGGCCTTTTTCATTTTTTCCTGCCCTTCTACCTCCTCTTGTTCCGAGCCGTCAAAAAGCATGTCGTGCCTATTACCAGTCTGGCCGCCGTTCTGTTTTTGGCGCATATCGTTGCGATTTATTGGCTGGTGGTGCCCGCCTTTCACCAGGGCGGGCTGGAGATTAGTTGGCTGGACTTCACGGCCCCCATTGGAATAGGGGGCCTTTGGATTGCCTTCTTTATCTCACGGTTGAGAGCCGCGCCACTGCTGCCGCAACGTGATCCGGGACTCCAATTTGCCTTCAAATATGGCCACTGATCCAGAGCCTCAATCTCATTCCGAGCACAACCCGCCCAAGAAGGCGACCGGCGAAAGCGGAGGTAAATGGCTTCTCGGGCTGGCTGGATTGGCGGCCATCCTTGGCGCTGTGGTGAGACGGTTGCTCTCCAACAGAACAAAGGCTGTTACGTCCCAATCCGCCCTGGCCGCAGGAGAAAAAGCTGCCCCCGCCGTGCCCATTAGAGACCACGAGCGGCGGGATGCAAATGCCAAATGGATTTTCGCCGTCGTCCTCTTCCTTTTGGTGTGCGGGCTGGGGATGCACGGGATTCTCGCCTGGTTTTTGAGCATGCTCAAGCAGGGGCCGCCGCCCACGGACCGTTGGAGTCCTATTGCGCGCGTAGCGCTCACCGCCCCGGCTCTGCCGGCCTTTCCTACGCTTCAGGTTTCGCCGCCGGCTGACCTGAAAATGTTTTGGGCGGCTGAGGATGCGGAGCTTCACAGTTACGGCTGGATCAATCGCACCTCGGGAATCGTGCGCATTCCCATTGAACGGGCCATGGACCTGGTATTGCAGGAAGGCCTGCCGGCGCGGGCCAGCAACAATCAGAGCCAGCTCGGTCCATCCACTTATCAGTTAATGCAACAACGCGCCAATCACCACCAGCCGGAAATCCAAGGAGAGAAATGAAAAACAGAACGCAACGCCCGAAACTCGCTTTTCTGCTTGTAATCCTGGCGTTATTTTCCGCTGCCGCTTGGGCTAAAACACTCTCCGATGATGATCTGGCTCAAATCCGTTTCGACCAAAAGCTGGACGCTCGCATTTCCTTGAACCTGCCCTTCCGCGACGAGCAAGGAACCCCTATTCAGTTGGGTCAATACTTCGGCCAAAAACCGGTGCTGCTCGTTCTAGGTTATTACAAGTGCCCGATGCTCTGCACCTTGGTGCTGAACGGGATGGTGGAAAGCGCAGCCGATATGCGTTGGAGCATTGGTCGCGAGTTTGAGGTGGTGGATGTGAGCATTAACCCAAGCGAGACCCCAGCGCTTGCCGCCGCCAAAAAACGCACCTATACCAAGCGTTATGGCCGTTCCGGCGCAGCCCTGGGCTGGCATTTTTTAACGGGAAACGAACCCGCCATCCGGCAATTGGCCGGCGAGGTCGGATTCCGGTATGTCTATGATCCCGTCTCGAAAGAATTCGCGCATCCAAGCGGATTGGTAATCCTGACACCCGACGGCACTATCTCGAAGTACTTATTCGGAGTCACCTTTGCGCCGAAGGACCTCTATGGCGCCTTGAAGGATGCCTCTTACAAGCAGGTCGGTTCGCCTATTCAACAGTTGATTCTGCTGTGCTTTCATTACAACCCAATCACCGGCAAGTACAGCCGCTCGATCATCGTCATTCTGCGCGTGCTCGGCATCGCAACGATCCTGGGTCTTTTTGCGTTGGTTGTCCTCCTGATCTGTCGCGCGCCGGTTGGCAAAACAAATTCGGTGGCGACTGCGCCTCTGCCAGCCGTTTCAGCCCATTTAAGGCACACATCAGAATCTCCGCACACCACCGCCGCCGAAGGCTCCCCATGACATTCCCCATCTTCCCAGAGCAGGCCTCGAAAGTGGCCGAGCGCACCGACAATCTCTACTGGGGCTTGCTTTGCCTCAGCGCCGCTGTGTGTCTGGTCGTGTTTGTCCCGATGATCTATTTCATCATTAAGTACCGCAATGGCAAACCGGCAGACCGGCGGCAACTCCACTTGCCCGAGGTCAAAATGGAAGTTACCTGGACGATTATTCCGATGCTCGTTTTTATGTGCTTTTATACCTGGGGCGCGCGGAACTACTTCCTTATCGAGCGCCCGCCGCCTAACTCGATGCCAATCTACGTCGTTGGCAAGCAATGGATGTGGAAAATCCAGCATCCGGAGGGCAAACGCGAGATAGATCAGTTGCATGTCCCGGTGGGGCGCATGGTGAAGCTGACGATGACGTCGCAGGATGTGATTCACAGTTTCTTTTTACCCGAGTTTCGTGTCAAACAGGATGTTGTGCCGGGACGCTATACCACCGAATGGTTCCAGCCGGATAAGATCGGCACCTACCATATCTTCTGTTCCGAGTATTGCGGCACCTCACACTCGCACATGGTGGGCCAGGTCATCGTCATGAGCCCTGCCGATTACCAGGACTGGCTGACCCGAGGCCGGCCGCAAAGCTCTATGGTTCAGTCGGGCGGGCAGTTGTTTCGCGAGTTGGGCTGCAGCGGTTGTCATATGGGCCAGTCCCTTGTTCGCGCCCCGCCTCTCGAGGGGCTTTTCGGAAAACCCGTCCCTTTAAATGACCGCGAGGTGGTGACAGCGGATGAGGGGTATATCCGCGATTCGATTTTGTTTCCGGCAAAACAGATCGTAGGGGGCTACACCAACGACATGCCTTCGTTTAACAAGAAAGTCAGTGAGGAACAACTGCTGCAACTCATCGCCTATATCAAGAGTCTCGGGACTCAAAGCCCCAGCATCAAACCGTGAGGACCATCCATGAGCGCCACGCTGCCGCAAACCGACACGCTTGAAATTCCAAAACCGCCGCAGCGCCTCCTCACCTACTTCGAGGAGGGCGGGCGGACGCTTGGTTCCTGGCTGCTGACGACCGATCACAAGCGCATCGGGATTCTCTATCTCTACTCGATTGTGTTCTTTTTTACGATCGCCGCCGTTGCCGCCGCCATGATGCGCATGGAACTGGTCACCCCGCCAGGGGACATGGTCTCTTCCGAAACCTACAACAAGCTTTTTACCATCCACGGCGTCACGATGGTGTGGTTCTTTCTCATCCCCTCCATCCCCTCGGTTCTTGGGAACTTCGTTGTTCCGATGATGATTGGGGCGCGGGACCTGGCGTTTCCACGGTTGAATCTGCTGAGTTGGTATCTATTTATCATCGGCGGTTTGCTTGCCATCTATTCCATCGCTTTCGGCGGAGTCGATACCGGATGGACATTTTACGAGCCCTATAGCAGCGCCTTCTCCAACACCCACGTCGTCACGATGGTTGCCGGGATATTCGTCGCTGGATTCAGTTCGATCCTCACCGGTTTGAATTTCATCGTCAGCATCCACAAGCTGCGCGCCCCCGGATTGACCTGGTTCAGGCTGCCGCTTTTCCTTTGGTCCACGTATGCCACCAGCGTCATTCTCGTTATGGCCACGCCGGTGCTGGCGATGACATTGGTGCTGGTTGCGGCGGAAAGAATCTGGGGCGTGGGCATCTTTGACCCCAAGCTCGGGGGAGACCCAGTGCTGTTTCAACACCTGTTCTGGTTCTATTCGCACCCAGCGGTCTATATCATGATTCTGCCGGGCATGGGCGTTGTGAGCGAGGTGATCGCTTGTTTTGCGCGCAAACCGATTTTCGGCTACCACTTTGTTGCCTTCTCCAGCGTCGCCATCGCCCTGATTGGCTTTTTTGTTTGGGGCCATCACATGTTTGTCAGCAGCCAGTCGGTTTATGCGGGGCTGGTTTTTTCGCTCCTGAGCTATTTGGTGGCGGCGCCATCAGCTATCAAGGTCTTCAATTGGACAATGACTCTCTACCGTGGGCGGATTTATCTCGACACACCGATGCTTTATGCCTTTGCATTTATCGGCCTGTTCACGATAGGCGGATTGACCGGCCTGTTCCTGGCCGCGCTCGGGTTTGATGTCCATGTAACCGATACATACTTTGTCGTAGCCCATTTCCATTACATTATGGTCGGAGGAATGGTAACCGGGTTCCTGGCTGGACTTCATTACTGGTGGCCAAAAATCACCGGGCGTCTCTACCCGGAAAATTTGGGCCGGCTGGCTGCCCTCATCATTTTTATAGGGTTCAATGTCACATTCCTCCCCCAGTACGTCGTCGGATACCTTGGGATGCCTCGCCGCTACCATGCCTATGCTCCGGAGTTTCAGGTGTTCAATGTCATGTCGAGTGCCGGGGCCTCGATCCTGGGGGTCGGTTACCTGCTGCCGCTGATCTATCTGATTTGGTCGTTGAAACACGGCAAAAAAGCGCCACCCAATCCGTGGAGAGCGACCGGCCTCGAGTGGCAGACACCCTCGCCGCCGCCGAAGCATAATTTTGCTCAAACGCCCATTGTTACCCGTGATCCATATCAATATTCGCCGGAGATTGAGGAGGAACTGGTCCATGGGTGACGCGCACGCGACTGTAGCCGAGCAATTCGACGACTTGCCCCAGCAGTTGGAGGCCTCCACGCTCGGCATGTGGACCTTCCTGGCGACCGAAATCCTTTTCTTTGGCGCGTTGTTCCTGAGCTACATCATCTATCGGCACACCTACTTCGAGGCCTTTGCCGAGGCCGGCCGGCATGCAAAGATAATTCATGGCACCATCAACACGGCTTTGTTATTGACCAGTAGTTTCACCATGTCACTCGCCATCCACGCCGCCCAACGCGGACGTAACCGGCCCCTCATCGGGTTGTTGCTCTTAACGATGTTCCTGGGCTGCTGCTTTTTGGCCGTTAAGGGGCTCGAATACAAAAGTGACATTCACGAACACCTGGTTCCGGGCCGGCACTTCACCCATGAATTGCCGGCGCAAGCGCAAATCTTTTGGTTCCTTTACTGGATGATGACGGGCGTTCACTCGCTGCATTTGGCTGTTGGCATTGGCGTGCTGGCGGTGGTCGCCTGGATGGCATGGCGGGAGAAATTCTCCGCAGCTTATCATAATCCGGTCATCATTTCGGGGCTCTACTGGCATTTTGTAGATGTGATCTGGGTCTGGTTATACGCGCTATTCTACTTAATCAATCGTCACTGAAGAGAATATGACACCGCTCAATCCGCCGATCGTTTCGCCCAAAACCTATGTTTGGGTTTGGATAGTTTTGTTGTTGTTGCTGCTGCTCAACTGGGGCCTGGCGCAACTTGACCTCGGCCCCTTTAACCTGGTTGCCACCCTGGCCATACCCGTTGTCCAAATGCTCCTGATGCTGCTATTCCTCATGCACGTGCGCTTTAATCCGCCCTTAACGTGGGTTTTCGCGGCCGCCGGTTTTATCTGGCTGATCATTATGTTCGATCTGACCTTGAGCGATTATCTCACGCGCGGCAGTGTCCCTGGCATGCTGCGCAAAAGTTGGGAACACGGCGCCTGGCCGGCGCCCACAAAAGAACAGCCAGCCCTTGGCCAGCCTTCGCCTCCGGGACCGGCAAAATAAAATCGCGCGTGCGTTCACTTGCGTTCCGCGCGCATGAGGGTTAATACTGCATATAGTGACGGAGCCGGCAGAAGCGTCCGCCTCCGCCAGCCTTCACCATCCATGTCATAGGGACTCTGGCAAATGAGAGACTTTTGTGAGTTGCTTGTGGTTTTGGGAGTTGCCTGCCGAATCATCGCCGCGGCCGAAGCGCCTGCGTCTGCGCCAAACCAGCCGCCCGCTACAAAGAAGGATGACACTGTCGAAACTTACTGGGGAGTGAACGTGCCCGACCCGTACCGTTGGCTGGAGTCTGCCGATGCTCCCGACGTGAAGCAGTGGATCGAAGCTCAGAACACTTACACCGAGCGCGCCCTCTCAAGCTTTCCCCAGGGCGCAGCGATCGCCAAGCGGGTTCAGGCTCTGTCACTAACCTCCACACAGCGTTCGCAACCGGAGTTGGTTGCTGGCCGGCTGCTCTTTTTCCAACAGACCCCCCCGCAGCCACAGCCAGTGCTCGTTTCCCAAAGCTGGCCCAAGGGTGAGGCGAAGGTCCTGGTGGACCCGAACCAAACGCCCGGTGTTGCCATCACCGGCTACTGGCCCTCGCCAGACGGGCAGTTCGTTGCCTTCGGCACTGCCGAGGGAGGAAGCGAGGCGACCACGCTCCACGTCGTTGAGGTCGCCACGGGCAAGCCCCTCTCCGACAGCCTGCCGTACGCTGGGGGCGGCACTACCCCTCAGGGCGTGGCTTGGGACGCCGACAGCAAGGGCTTTGTCTATGTGCGCCTGCCTTTGCCCGGCACGGTTCCAGCCAAAGACGAGCAGTTTTACGCCGCGCTCTTTCATCACGCGCTTGGCGCTCCATCCAGCGATGACGCCCTCTCCTTCGGAAAGGACCTCTCTCCGGTCGCAGAATATTCCTTTACGCTCTCCAGTCTGGGCCACCATACCGCGATGATGGTGCATTTCGGAGATGGCAATCCCGCCCTTGTGTATCTGCGCACACCTGGCGCATGGCAGGAAGTGCTCGGCCCCGAGGCCAACGTGCGCGCAGCCGAGGACGCCGTTACGGAGGGCGGCGCAGCGACCTGGTTGGAGGACCGCCTCCTCGTCATCTCTTACCAGGATGCGCCGCGGGGCAAACTCCTTGCCATTAACCCTGGGGGTGGCGTGACCACTTTGGTGCCACAAGGCGGGGAGGCGATGCATGCCGTTTATGCCGTCAAAGGCGGCTTTCTAATCGTGTGGGTAGCCGGACCAGACTGGCGGCTCGACCAGTATAATGCCGACGGCAGCTTCGTGCGCCGTGTTCCGCTGCCAAGGAACGGTATCGGGATCGGCGCCATAGCCGCTTCGAGCCAATCGCCCGTTGCCCTGGTTTCCTATTCGGGTTGGAAATTTCCAAACCGCTGGGGCCAATTCGACACCCGGCACGGCACGCTCAGAACCATCTTCTCCGTCCAACCCGCAGCCGACTACTCGCGCCTTCGCACCTTCCGGCTGACGGCCCTTTCCAAGGACGGCACCCGCATCCCGGTCACCGTCGTCGCAATGGCGGGGATAAAACCGGATGGAAGGCGTCCGGCAATTCTCTATGGTTATGGTGGTTATGGCATCGTGGTGCCGCCGCATTTCATGGGGCCTGATCTAGCCTGGCTCGAGAGAGGCGGGGTGTACGCGCTGGCTAACATCCGCGGCGGCAGTGCCTACGGCGAGGGTTGGCACGAGGCCGGCATGCTGGGCAACAAGCAGAACGATTTCGACGATTTCTACGCCGCAGCGCGCGCGTTGGTTCAAAAGCACTGGACCGACCCTGCTCATCTCGGCATCCTCGGCGGCTCGAATGGCGGCCTCCTGATGGGGGCCGAACTCACCCAGCACCCGGACGCATATCGCGCCGTGGTAAGCTTTGTCGGGATTTACGACATGCTCCGGGCCGAGCTCTGGCCCAATGGCCGCTACAACATCAGCGAGTATGGCACCGTGACGAAGAACCAGGATTTCGAATGGCTCTATGCCTACTCTCCCTTGCAGCATGTCAGACCAGGTGTTGCCTACCCGGCTGTCCTGCTCGTCACGGGTGTGAACGACCCGCGTGTGGCGCCGTGGCAGTCCCGCAAGTTTGCCGCCGCCCTTCAAGCTGCGACCTCCTCCGATCAGCCGATCCTTCTGCTGACGCGCATGAACGAAGGCCATGGCGTCACTGCTTCGTTCAGCCAACGTGTTGGCAACACCGCCGATGCCCTCCTCTTTTTCGCTCACGAGCTCGATCTGAACGGCAATCTGCCAAAGTGAGCCGAGGAGCATGGGCTTGTGATTCTTGAAACGACCCGTAAGGCCGGGAGACTCACCGGCACAGGCTTGAGATAGGGTTTGATGCCGTGCTGGAAAACCGTTAGATTAACCCTATGACATTCAAAGCTGTCATCCATCCTGAACCAACCGGCGGCTACTGGGGGGAAGTGCCTGCCCTGCCAGGCTGTTACTCCCAAGGCGAGACAGTGGAGGAACTGCTCGCCAACTTACGCGAGGCCGCCGCCGGCTGTCTCGAAGTCCTGACTGAGGAAGGCCGCTCACCTGACCCCGAAGTGGAAGTCGCCGAACTTGCCCTATGAGGCCGATCACCGGCAAGGAACTCTGCCGGCTGTTGAACGAGGCGGGCTGGACGCTCAAGCGCATCAAAGGCAGCCATCACATTTTCGGTAAACCCGGCGAGCGCAAAATCATCGCCGTGCCCGTTCACGGAAATCAGACCATCAAACCAGGATTGGCCCTCCGCATCGGCAAAGACGCCGGGATTTCATGGTAAGTTCATTTTAAGATGGTTGCGGGGGCTGGATTTGAACCAGCGACCTTCAGGTTATGAGCCTGACGAGCTACCGGGCTGCTCCACCCCGCGGTCCTTGCGCAATTCATGATGCCTCAGGTTTGGCGCGGCGCAAGTGGTTTTTTATGAAATCTCCAACGACTGTGTATCCCTTTTAGCCCGACTTTAGCAACTCGACGCAAAAAACGGCAATTTTTGAGGCCCAGTTGCTAAAGTCGGGTTAGTTATGTGGACTCACAGGAGCCCCCTCCCAGGTTAAACGCAGATCAGCCTTTCGACCAAAGTGGCCTGAGTTCCTCGATGGCGTTAATCATGAATTGAATCGCCACCGCCGAAAGCAGCAGGCCCATAATCCGCACGGTGATATTCATGGCTATGGGGCTGAGCCATTGGGCCCCGCGCGCCGAGATGCGGAAGATGAGATAACAGGCGAAAGCGACCAGGAGAATGCACCCGTAGAGCCCGAGGCGCTGGACCAGATTGGCAGCCTGGTTGTGCAGCAGGATGGCCGTTGAAATCGCCCCCGGGCCGGCCAGCATGGGGATGGCCAAAGGCGCCACGGCGATGTCAGTCTTTTCCACACCGGCTGCCGTTTCTTCGTGGGTCTCCTGCACGCGCGAACGTTGAGCGCGCAGCATATCCAGGGCAACCAGCAGCAGGATGAGGCTGGCGGCCACTTGAAAGGCCGGCATGGTGATGCCGAGGAATTTGAAAATCCATTTGCCGGCAATTGAGAAGGCAATCAGCACACCGGCCATGACGCAACAGGCCAGGCGCGCCATCTTGATCCGCGCCTGGGGTGTGTCAGTGGGAGTCATGGCCAGGAAAGCCGGCACCGTCGCCAGCGGATCGACGATGACGAACAGCGAGCTGGCCGCCAGCAGCAGGTATTCAGGTAGATTCAGCGCAGGTCCCTTCTCAAGAAAGCCATTTGATTACACAGCGGCCTCTCTAGCCGGGCCTGGCGCCGAACAGGGCGCAAAGATGGCCTCGGTCATGCCATGGATAATCTTTTTATCGGCCGGGCAAACGGTCGCCAGCACGCCCCCGAGTTGCGCCCGCGCCGCATCGGCCTCGCCCACTACGAAATAATAAGGACAAAGCCGCGCTCGTCCTTTCATCGGCACGACGCGGTTGGAATCAAAATCGAACCACTGCGCATCGACCAGCCCCGGTTTGTGATAGCGCTGGAGCACATAAGGCGACCGGCCAAAGCCGGCGATGGCCTTCTGGACCGCCGCCGCCCAGTCGCTATGGGCCAGGTCGCTGCCCAGATACACCCCGCGCGCGCCCCAGGCGTGAGCCGAGAATCCGGACACCTTCAAGATGAGTTCGCGCTCCTTGTGTGAGAGGGTTTCGAGTTGGCGCCAATCCGTCAGGTTTAATTCCGGAACCGCGGCCTGCGGTGGCATTGGACTCGGATCGACAACCCATGTGTAAGGCGCCAGGCGCCGCATCCGCTGGAAAAAACTCTCCCCCAATTCCTGACGCCAGAAGCCTTCGAGATGCCGGTTCCAAAGCAACGCAAAAAGCATCTTCTCCTCAAACAGCGGCTTGGGCGGCGGGGTAAGGCGGATTCTCTTTTGAGCGGCGAGTTCGAAGATTCTTTGTGAATTGGGGACTTGGTCGAGATCGAATAACTCGAAAAACCGGTAAACGGCGTCCCCCTCAGCGAAATCCTCGAAACGAGTGTTTTGAACCTTAAACCTCGCCGGCTCCAATTGGCCGGCCATCCATTCCATTTCTGGCCGGTAAGTGGCCGCCTCCTCAGAAACAACGAGGTGCACGTTGCGAGCGGGGCCGAAAATTGCTGTGAAGCCGCGCAACATGCCGTTGGCGCCGCCGATAACCTGGTTGCTGATTTGGGAATAGACCTGATTAAGCCAGGCGGTCAGCCCAATGCCCCCGGGCACCGAATCCAGTTCGGTAACGCGCAGGCCCTGCTCTGTCAGGAGTAAATCGGGGCGGATGACCCGCGGGACATCGTTCTTGAATGCAGCCGACCGCTGAAGCGCGATGAGGTCTGTGGGTTTCCCCTGGTCCAGCCAGCCGGCCACCCACTCTGGTTGCTTGCCCTCAGCGCTCTTCCTATAGAGCAAATTGACAGCCCGGTAAAACTGAAGCAACACCCGCCCCAGCGATTCCAACTCGCCCGCGAGAGGCGCGTCGAGCGGGAAAGGGCCGGGCGAAATGCGCCACTCATGTCCGGCGAACAGACCTTCCGACGGAAGCGCCTTGCGGACCGACCAGGCGGCGTCGGCCTCCGAGGGTTGATTTGATATCTCGGTCTGCACGGTTTCCTGGTGTGGAATCCTGAGTAATCTTTGCGTTCTTTGCGTTCTCTCGCGGCTGATCGTTTTGGCTGCGGCTTGCCCGTGCTGCGAAATATCAGTCCCTACGTCCGCACCTGTCCGGTCCCGATACCCAGCCATTTATAGCTGGTCAATTCTTCAAGGCCCATCGGCCCGCGGGCCCCGATCTTGTCGGTGCTAATGCCGATCTCGGCGCCCATGCCGAACTCGCCCCCATCCGTAAAGCGCGTCGAGGCGTTCCAATACACCGCAGCCGAATCGACTTCGCCCAGGAACTGCCGGGCGCGCCCTTCGTTGCGGGTCACGATGCTGTCGGAATGCGCCGAACCATAATGGTTGACGTGCTCGATGGCCTGTTTGACGCCAGTTACCACGCGCACATTGAGAATAAAATCATTGTACTCGGTGAAAAAATCCTGCTCGGCCGCAAGCTTGAGTTTTGAATTGCCGTTGAATGCCGGTTTAAGGATTTCAAGCGCGCCAGCATCGCAGCGCAGCTCGACCTTTTTATCGACCAGCCTCCTGGCAATGGCGGGCAGGAAACTCGGCGCGATGGCCTTATCGACCAGCAGGGTCTCCATCGCGTTGCATACAGCCGGCCGCTGGACTTTGGCATTGAGCGCAATCTCCTCAGCCATCTCCGGGTCGGCATCGCCATCCACATAAACGTGGCAGACCCCTTTGTAATGCTTAATCACCGGCACTTTCGAACACTCGGCCACGGCCCGAATCAACCCTTCACCCCCTCGCGGGATGCACAAATCAACGTATTGTGTCAGGGCGAGCAATTCGGGGATGGCCTCTCGGTCGGCTATTGGCACCACCTGGATGGCTGCCTGAGGGAAATCGCGCAACGTTTGGGCGCCGGCCTCGTTCAAAATGTGAGCAATGGTTTGGTTGGAGTTCAGGGCTTCTTTGCCTCCGCGCAGGATGGTGGCGTTGCCGGCCTTGAAGCAAAGGCTGGCCGCATCAGCGGTCACATTGGGGCGCGATTCGTAGATGATGACCACCACGCCAATCGGGGTGCTCACCTTCTCCAAGCGCAGGCCGTTTGGCCTGACCCGTTCGTCCAGGACCCGCCCCACCGGGTCAGGCAACGCCGCCACCTCGCGCAGACCCCTGGCCATCGACCGGACCCGCCTCTCATCGAGCCTGAGCCGATCGAGCATGGCTTCCGCTAAACCACCCCGGCGGGCGGCCTCCATATCGAGCGAGTTGGCCTGCTGGATTGCGCTCTCGTTCCGTTCGAGCGCCGCCGCCATGGCCTGCAAACAGGCATTCTTCTGCTGGGTGGTCAACCCCGCTGCCTGCCGCGAGGCGGCCTTGGCCTGGCTGGCCAACTGCCGCATTTGTTCGCTCAAAGTCATCGGCCAACAGTAAGCCATCGGAATTCATTTGAACAGCGCAGAACAGGACGCATGCCTCGGCCAATCAAAACGTTCTGTGAAGGTTTTGGGGTTTAACTTGCGTGTTGGGTTGTGATTATCCATGTTATGGGGCCAATTGGCTGAATGACATTGAATCTCTCGATACTTGCCCTGGTGCTTGGCTTAGGGATGGGGCTTCCCCAAATCTATGGAATCGTTAATCCCTCAGGGTGGTCTGCAGCCGTGCGGCGCTTTCCCCGGTCCCTGCCGTGGGGCTATTTCTTAATGCTGCTGGGGACGGCCTGGTTTGTCTGGAACCTCAGCCAGGAATCAATAGCGGATTTTGCAACATACAAGAACCTGTTGCTGGCCGGTTTTGCGGCCGTGGGTATCGGGAGCTGTCTATTCGTGCAGGACTTCCTGGCCGTGCGCGGCCTGGCGGTGGTGCTGTTGTTGCTGGGCAAGTTGATGGTGGACTCGGGCAGGCCGTATTTGACGCAGACGCCCTGGGTGCTGGTCATTCAGTGCTGGGCGTATGTGCTGGTCGGGGTTGGGATGTGGCTAACGGTGGCGCCGTGGCGCCTGCGGGACTTGCTCGAGTGGGGCACGGCCAACGAGAAGCGGGTCAAGGTCGGGTGCGGAGTGCGCCTGGTTTTTGGTCTGCTTGTGGCGGTGCTGGGATTGACTGTATTTTGAGTGACCACTTTTCGCGGCAAGATACTGGTCATACGCGGGGGAGCGATAGGGGATTTTATATTAACGTTGCCGGCCATCGCGGCGCTGAGGCGCAATTTTCCAGAGGCATACATCGAGGTCCTGGGCTATCCGCACATTATCCAGTTGGCGGTGGCCGGCGGGCTGGTCGATTGCGCCCGCTCGATCGAGGCGCGGGCGCTGGCCGGTTTTTTTGCCAGGAACGGCCCCCTGGCTGAGGACCTGGCGTATTATTTTTCCGAGTTCGACATCATTGTCTCCTATTTGTACGACCCGGACAGCATTTTCCGCGCGAATATCGCGCGATGTTCGCCCGCCCAATTCATCTGGGGCCCGCACCGGCCAGATGAGAAATCCCGTATGCACGCGGTGAAGGTGTTTTTGAAACCGCTCGAGAGGCTGGCGATTTTTGACGCCGATTCCGTTCCGCATCTGCATGTCCGCGAGGGGCGCGGGGTGGGGGTTGGCGCAGGTGGAACAGAGGCGGAACAGCACAAGGCTGGGTGTGGTTTGGAGGTTGCCGGGCCGAAACGGCGGCCAGTATTGGCCTTGCACCCGGGCAGCGGCGCAGAGCGCAAGAACTGGCCCGAATCCAAATGGGCGGAGCTGTTGGAACAAGTGGTGCATGGGACAGATTTTGATTTGTATTTGGTGGGCGGTGAGGCGGAAGGAGAGCGATTGCAGCGGTTGGGGGCCGCGCTGCCCCCGCTCAGGACGCGTGTGGCGCAAAGCCTGCCACTGGCCGAATTGGCAGGGCTGCTGGCCGCGAGCACCGGCTTTATCGGACATGATTCCGGGATTTCCCATCTGGCGGCAGCGGTGGGGTTGCCGGCAATTATTTTGTGGGGAGAGACGGCCGAAGAGGTCTGGCGCCCGCCCAGTGAGAAAGCCGTGCTGGTGCGGGACCCGGGCGGGCTAGGCCGGCTCTCCACGCGAAAGGTGTTCGAAACAATGCAGCGCCTCTGGGCCGTGCGCTTCAACCAAATCCGATGAACAGAGCAATTCGTGCCGTGGTGTTCGACATGGACGGTGTCCTGGCCGATTCCGAACCGCTCATCAAAAGCGCCGCGATGTCCATGTTTCGCGAGTTGGGCCTCGTGGTGCAGCCGGATGATTTCCTGCCCTTCGTTGGCGCGGGCGAGGACCGGTTTATTGGAGGGGTGGCAGAGAGATACCATTTTGCGCTAAACCTGCCGGCAGCCAAGAAACGGACCTATCAGATTTACCTGGGGCTCGTGCCGGGGCAACTGCGGCCTTTTCCGGGAGCAGCGGAATTAGTGCGGGAATGCCGAGGGGCGGGGTTGCAAGTGGCCGTGGCGTCAAGCGCCGACCGCATAAAGGTATCCGCAAACCTCGACCAGATTGGCTTGCCGATGACGTGGTGGGACGCCGTGGTGACCGGGGAGGGGATTGCGGCAAAAAAACCTGCGCCTGACATTTTCCTGCTGGCCGCGCGCAAGCTGGACCGGGCGCCTGTGGAATGTGTGGTTATCGAAGACGCTGTGAACGGAGTCGAGGCCGCCAAGGCGGCTGGAATGCGTTGTGTTGCGGTGGCGCACACGTTTCCCGCAGAGCGCTTGCGCGCCGCGGATGTAGTCTGTGAAAAAATCGGGGATGTCTCAATTGAGGTTCTTAGCTGGTAAGGATTCAGTTTGAACAGGAGATAACAGAGAAAACAGAGGCGTGAACACGAAGCCAAAACTGTGTCTTGCATCCTTGTGGCTGCTCACTGAATGGTGAGGCGCTGTTTTTGCCTCCGTTGCCACAAAAGTGCTTCAAAAATCTCCGTTCCCTCCGTTTCCTCCTGTTTCTTTCTGCATGTTTCCGGCTCAGCAATGACGAAGGATGGAGCCGAAAAGGGGTTCTTTTTCCATGTGCGCACTTAAGGGGACTTGCGGCGCCTGGTCCCAAAACCCCCGCTAGGGGGTGGCCCGTTTATAGTAACGCCCCTGCCCTGAAAACACCAAACCCCGTAGGGGTGACCTCCCGAAATCACGTTTTCTTCGAGGAAGCTTGAGGACTTGTAATCGCAGGTGGTTTTCGGTGGCTTGGACCCAGAGCCAGCCGCGGGTTGGCTTCGCATTGAGCCCGGAATTCAAAACAGGCTGTTCTGACCCCAGCGGTTTTCTACGTGCTACAGCTCCCGCCAGGAACTCACGGTGTACTTCGGGTAGGGCGTCCCGCCGAGGTGTTCATCGTAATGAAAGTTCATTCCGCCGCTTAGGGTGACGCTATTGGCAACTAATTACCCCACGCCCATGGCGCTGCCGCTCAGCGTCGTGCTGGCTTCGGGCGCATCGCTGGTGCCAATAAACGCTGCGCTTCCCGAGTAGGTGGCTGTCTTAACCGATGGCAGACCGAAAACGGCGAAGCTGGATGCCACGCCAGTGCCATTAGCGACTCCGCCACCCGAGATAGTGATCGAGTCATTCCCGCTGACATTGGTGGTGCCGACGTAGAGACTAAAAGTCGAGCCGGGGGCCAGATAAACGAAACCGCTCCCGCTGAGGGTGAAACTTCCAGGCACATATAATGTCGCATTGCCGGTCACGACCATGCTCCCGCCGCCGGGGATGGTGAGGCTGGCGAGATTGTTATAGGTGCCGTTGCCGAGGGCATAGGTATAATTGGTGCCATTGACCCAGTGGGTTCCGGGCAGCGGCGGGGATAGCGCATTGGTCAGGATACCCGATGGCAAACTCACATCCACGACGTCCTTGTTGTAATTCGTCAGAGCGTGATAGACGGGGGACATTTGGATTGTCCCCGCATTCAACGAATTGCTGGCGTAATTGTTGTCGCCGACCACCCCGCTCGAGCCGACGGTCACCGTCCCGGCGCTTGTCTCAACATACCCAAATATTTTGCCCGTGCCCACCTGCACCGCTTTCGAGGCGCCCGACTGGCTGGCGACGTAGATGTTGTCCTTATGGCGGAGGGGAGTGTACATGCCATTAATACTGTAGTTCGTATCCGAAGAGTCGAAACTATCCAATATCGAGCTGCCGCTGATGGTGATAGTGCCCTTTGCGCGGATGCCATAGGGGAACTGATTGGTGCCCTTCACCGTCGTGACCCGCACGACGCGTTTGATGTAGCCGCTGAGCAACGGCGCCCGCACGTACCCTGTCGAAGTGATCACGGGGGGATCGGCCGAGGTAAAGTTGACTGCGAAATGGCTGTTGGTTCCGCCGAATGGGCTGTTCCTGGCGAGCGAATAGACCCCGCCTGCTCCGCTCCAGCCATTTGTCGGCGTAATGCTGTATTGGATTTGGGCCAAACCCTCCTCGACTCCAGCCTCGGCGACGGCCATTGCCTGGTTCCACGCCATCGAGTGCATGGCCACTTTGTTCCGATTCAGGGCTAGCCCCACGTAACTGCCTACAACCACGAACGAGATGCCGACAATGATCAACGCTAGAACCAATGTGCTGCCGGACTCCTTTTGGGATGGCTCTGTAATCATAGATTTTAGTTATTTTAGTTTGAGCGGATAGCGACCTTGGAAGACTGCACGCTTTGGGTGTTGGCCTTGTCTCCTTGCAAAACGTTCCTCGAGCAGCTCCAGGTCACCTCGACCAGTTTGCAGTTGGTCACCACCGAGGTGGTGATGGCATCGAACGTGTACGGTTGCGGCGTCCGCTGATAGATGTTGAACTGGAGCGAATCGCACCCGGTCAGCAGAACATTGGTTACACCCGATTTAATCCGGTAGAGTTCTTTACTTGACGGATTGTAGGTAAAGGTCAATGGGTTGCCGTCATAATCGTTGAAGGTCAGGCTATTGATGACGCCATTGTTGGTGGTGCAGGAGGTGACCCCAAGCACCTGGCGAATCTGTTGGGTGAACTCATCGAGAGCGAGTTGGCCCTTCTCATCCAGGTCCGCGTAGTTGGTCATGGCAACATACGAGCGGCTGGCATAGAGCGAAAAGACCACCGCTGCCAGGATCACTAGCGAGCCGAGTCCAACGGCCACCATCATCTCGACGAGCGTAAAGCCGGCTTGAGTCTTAATATGGGACATACCAGAGGAGTCCTTCCTTTGCAACGTACGTGCTCATCGACCGGGTGCGCGGGATGCTGTTATCGGTCCAGGATGCCTGGATTGTGACCAACCTTAAGTCATTGGAATAAACCTCAGTGATGTTCGGCGCGTTGGCAATTGTGACGTTTACCTGGTAAACCAGGCTCGTCGAACCCGAGTTGTCATACGGGACTGTGAAGGAAGTGGGCAGAATACCCGTATTGGGGTCGCTTTGCGACCAGGTACAAAGCCGGAGCACCTCCATCGTCTGCACCAGAACCTGCGTGGCCCGCAAATCCTCGCGAGTCAACTGCACGTTCTGAAAAGAGAGTGAAATGCCCCCATAAAGCCCTGCGCAGACCAGGCCCAGGACCATCATCGCAATGACCGTCTCGGCGAGCGTAAAGGCTTGCATCGCCGCGGTTCCTGTAGCTTTATCAGCAACCCTCATACGCGATTCTTCCAGTTCTCTCTTTATTAGGTACTCACATTTTGGCGCTAATTTAGGCCCCGAACGGGCTCACAAATAGCCTAGCTCTTCGGCTCTCAGTTGAACGGCGACTGCGTGCGGGCTGATTTGCAGGGCGTCACTGAGGAAGCTCTCCACGGTCTGATCAATGGCG
>DASYZB010000113.1 GCA_035946615.1 Verrucomicrobiia bacterium | reverse complement strand
CTTGGGGAACATGGATAAAAAAGCGGCCCGGACCTCCACCTCGACAGCAGCAGGGTCTTTAGTGACGACGGGTGGATACATCGTGGAGAGAAGTTAAAATGAGGCAGAAACAAACGCACGTTTTTTCTGCCTCGTCCCTACGCTTTGCGCAGATATAATGGGTCCCAATGCGGCTGGGCAAAGAGACTGGTTCAGGAACAGGCGCGCGCCGCGCCGCGCGCCCGGGACTCCCCAGCCCTCAGGTTCGCAGAGCGGAACCGCCGGCCCCGTTCCGCATCATCGTGCTGTTAGCCGGCTTGCTTCTTGGGCAGGTCATGTTGTATGGACCCTCGCTGGCCGGGCGCCGGATATTGCTGCCGCTGGATTTGCTGGGGCAACCGCGGCGCTATTTGCCGCTCGATGCAAAAGCGGGGCCAATCGAGCCCAAGAACCTGACGCTGGGAGATTTGGTCGAGCTCTTCGAGCCGGCGCGCCGTTTTGCGGTCTCTGAGATGCGCTCAGGGCGGATTCCGCAATGGGCCCCATACCAGTTTGGCGGGGCCCCGTTCATCTGGCCGAAGTTCTCGCCGTTTTTGTTATTTGAATGCTCCACGGGGTCGCCGCTGATTTTGGCCTGGGGGCAATTACTCGAAGCGCTGGTGGCGGGCCTGGGGATGTATGTTTTTTGCCGCAAGGTCCTGGGAGTGAGCTTTTGGCCAGGGACGGTGGCGGCGTGGTGTTATCCGCTGACGGCATTTTTCGTATTGTGGCAAGGCTATCCCACGGCTTTATCGGTCGTGTGGCTGCCGTGGCTGTTTGTGGCGATTGACAGAGCGATGCAGGGAAAGGCGCCGATGGATGTGGTATGGCTGAGCGTGGTGACCTGCCTGACCCTGGTGAGCGGGCATTTGGATGTAGCCGGGCAGGTGTTGCTGGTGGGCGGCCTTTACGGTCTCTGGGTTTTGTGGCAGAGCCGCGGCGGGCTGACGCGCGCGGCTTGGCGCCGAGCCGGAGTTTTGGGCGCGGGGTTCGGTGTGGGCCTGCTGCTTGCCGGGCCGTATATTTTGCCGGCCGTCGAGTATGCGCGGAGCGGGATGCGGATGGAACGGCGCAACGCGGGGGAAGAAGACCGCCCGCCCCTGGGTCTAAGGTCGTTGCCGGAGTTGGCGTTGCCGCAGATATACGGGGCCTCGACCAGCCCGAGCATCCGGGTAGGCGAACTGGCCGAGTCCGAGACCCCGGTGGCCGGGTACAGCGGCGTCCTGGCGTTGCTGGTGGCAGCGCCGCTGGGGTTGGCTGGCCGGGGCAGGCGCGGCAACGGCTTTTGGGTGCTGCTGTCGCTCTTGGGCTTGGCGTGGTCGATGGATATACCGGGAGTGGTCAGCGTGCTGCGCCTGCCTGGGTTGCGGATGATGTCGCATAACCGGCTGGTCTTCGCCACGGCTTTCGGTGTGCTGTCGCTGGCGGCGCTGGGCCTTGAGAACCTTACACAGGAGTTTGCAGCGGGGCTGTATGCCTGGTGCGCCTATCGCGCCCTGCATCTTCCGGCGGCGGTATCAAGCGGGCTCGAGCAATCGGTGCGGCAAAGCCTCGCTGTCGGTGTGGTTCATGACCTCGACGGCGCCCGCCGGGCGCAGGATTGGTTTGTCACTCACCATGCGGTTGCAGCGGGTTTGTCCGGCGCCGGTCTGGCGCTGTGGGTGATGCTGCGATGGCGTCCAAGGTCGAGCGGCGTGGTGCTGGCTTGCCTGGCGGCGGGGATGCTCGCCGACCTGGCTTGGTTCGGACACGACCGTGTGGTGCAGTGCGAGCCGTCGCTTTATTACCCGCGCATTCCGGCGTTGTCGGCCATAGCGGACTCGGCGCCCGGGCGTGTCATCGGTTACCGTTGTCTGCCGGCATCGCTGGCCTCTGCAACCGGGCTGAACGACATCCGCGGATATGACGGGGTGGACCCCAAACGCATGGTCGAACTCGAACGGCTGGCCTCGGATGGTTGGTTTGGCGGCTATCCCTATGCGATGACCCAATGGCTGTCACCGCGCGTGAACGTCGCGACCAACGGCCTGGCCCAGCTCCCGCCGGTGCTCGATTTGCTCGGTGTCCGTTACGTCGTGTTCCGGGGCAACCCCCCTCCAGGCACGCGCGCGGTTTACCAGAGCCCGGACTATTGGGTGGCGATCAACCCGGCTGTTATGCCCCGGGTCTTTGTGCCGCAGCGGGTCGAAGTGGTGACCGATTCCAGCACGCGCCTCGAGAGGCTGAATTTGCCCGGATTCGATCCGCGTGCCGTTGGCTGCGTCGAGACCCCGGCGGCTGTGCCGGAGCAGTGCAGAGGCACGGGCGAGATCACCAGCGAGACCCCAACGCGCATTGACATCCGGTTGCGGATGAACACTGCGGGCCTGGCTGTTTTGGGGGACAACTGGGACAAGGGCTGGCGCGCTTATCTGGATGGAAAACCGGTTCGAGTGCTGCGCGTGGACCATGCGTTGCGCGGCGTAATAGCGCCGGCAGGTGAGAGCAAGCTTGAGTTCTGCTATGAGCCAGCGAGTTTCAGATGGGGGCTGGCATTGTTCGGGGCGGCCCTGCTTGCGCTGTTTGCGCTCTTTGCGCGGCGCGCCTTCTCGTAACCGTCCGCGCGCAGCGTCATGGACTGCAGCAGTCTCTGGCGCTTTAGGGCGGTGTCTTGCGTTGGGCTTCCCCTCCACGTCCAGAAGCATAAAACCGCCTCGGCATGCTCAGAATGAAAGGTCATCCAAAGAGAAATGACATTTCTTTCTGGCCAAGGACACTCAATCCTGACATTGTGCGCTCATGTTTGAGAGCCGGCCACCTTGGCCTCATTCGCCTCTGCGCCAACTCAGCACGCGCGGCACCTACTTTGTCACGGCCAGCACCTATCTGAAGGAGCATCATTTCAAAGGGCGTGACCGTCTTCGCGTCCTTCATCGCGGGCTTCTGAAAGTTATGCGGGACTTTGGTTGGGAACTCGAGGCCTGGGCCGTGTTCTCCAACCATTATCACTTTGTTGGCCACTCGCCTCCCAAAGCGCCTGACGCCTCAAACCTGCGGGACATGCTCAGCATGTTGCGCACAAAAACCTCCGGCTGGCTGAATAAGCTAGATCGGACATCTGGACGGCAGGTCTGGTTTAATTTCCGCGAGACCCGGTTGACTTATCAAAGAAGCTATCTGGCTCGGCTCAATTATGTTCACCAAAATCCAGTCAGACACGGCTTGGTGCCGGTGGCTAATCAATATCCCTGGTGTTCTGCAGCCTGGTTCGAACGGTCTGCCTCGTCCGCCATCGTGAAATCCATCTATCGCTTCAAGATTAACCAGGTCCATGTCGATGACGATTTTGATGTAGCCCCTGACTGGTAAGGCCGCAACCACCCCCCGGCTAGGTCGGCGCGCCAGCGTTTTGGACTGCGGCAGTCCTCTGCCGCTTTAGGATGTCCTCCTCATCCCACTATCCCCGCCGCTCAAATACCAGTTGAACCGCGCGGGGAACCTCTCGCCCAAGGTTAGTCCCAAAAGCGCCAGAGGACTGGCGCAGTCCACGACGCTTCGCGCGGACTGAGGTCCCCGGCTTTGCGTCGGCGCGTCAGCGTTTTGGACTGCGGCAGTCCTCTGCCGCTTTAGGCCATGAAATCCGAAATCTGAAACCCGCTCCCTCCCGCGCCTATTCGCGGTCAAAAATAGAAAAACGACCCAAAGAATTCCGCGAAAAAAAATATTAAAAAAGTTTCTTATTTGTGTTGACAATGGACTGCGATATTGATTAAAAAGCACCCTAGCAAAAAACCACAATGATTTGCACCTATGAGAAAAACCCTCCTACTAACCCCCGCATTACTTGCAGCTCTCAGTTTACCAGCCCTTGGCGCAGATACTTGGATTAGCACTATAACTTCGGCTTGGCAGACCTCGGGAAACTGGAGCACAGGTGTTGTTCCTGCGGCAACCACGCCGGTGGCTTTCCAGGACAGCTCAACCATTATCACCAGTGTCGATCTTGGTGGCTCATTTCCTGGGCAGGCCCAAGGCCTCACTTTTGGGGCTTACACCGGCGGCACCGGCTTCACCATCTTTAGCAGTGGAAGCCAGCAACTCAACCTGCGCGCGGGCGGCACCCCTAACGGAATCCAGAACGACGAAACCGCCACCCAAACCATCAACGCCCCTATATTATTGTACAGCTCAAGCGGTGGCACCGGTTCCAGTGCATCGCAAACCTGGAATGCTGCCTCGGGCGCGCTGGTGTTCAGTGGTTCGTATAATGCCGGTTTGGCCACCGTCAACCTCCAGGGCGGTACTCTAACGATTGATGGCGGCTTTAATACAACTATTGGGACAGGGACTGGCCGTGGCGATATCGCCAATGGGAGCTTAATCAAGAACGGCATCGGCACATTGACCCTGGGCGGCACGCACGCCAATGCGTATACCGGCACCACTACTGTCAACGCCGGGACAATCCAAGCCGGCAAAGTCAATGCCTTCGGCACGGGCCAGCTCCTCTTGAACGGCGGCACCGTCAACACCGGCGACTATAATCAGTCTTTCGGCACCTTAAATCTTCAAGGCAACGCGACGTTGGACCTGTCACCAACCGGCACCAATTCTCTCACCTTTTCCGACAGCCACTCGATCAATTGGGCTAGCGGCGCTGTCCTAACCATCGACGGCTGGACCAGCGGCGATACCTTGCGGTTCGGCAGCAGCGGTTCGGCTCTGACCGCTGGCCAGCTTTCACAAATCTATTTTAATATTACAGGTGACACCCAGGCGTCGATAGACCCCGCCACCGGCTTTATTACCCCCGTTCCTGAACCCTCCACTTTGGCCTTTTGCATCGTCGGCGGCTTCGGCTTGACCCTGGCCATCACGTCGCGCCGGCGCAAATCCTGAATCACGAACGTTCCCGAATGCGGGCTGATTTTTTACATACTTGGGTCAAATCTTTTATTACTCCTCTTTAACTTTTAAACTAGAAACACAGAACTCAACTCCCCCATGAAAAGAACAGTCAAACTCATCGGCGCCGCCCTTCTGGGCGCCGCCTGCTCGGGCACGGTCTTCGCCGGTCACCAGGTTTTTAACTTCGACAACGACCCCGGGTCGGACCCGGCCCTCAGCCAGGCCCTCATTCTCGGCACCCACAATTACTATAGCGCCACCGGAGAACAAATCTGGTCCAGCGGCGCGGGTGTCGGCATCAACGGCAACCCCAAGACCGGCGGTTACCTGTCGCTCTGCGACGCCACCAACGGCAATAACAACCTGGTCTTTGTCTTTCCAGACGTGGACAGCGGGTTGCCGGTCAAGGCGTTTCAAATCGACATGGACATGCGCGTGGGCAATCCCAATGCCGCCAATGGCCGGCCCGCCGACGGCTTCAGCATCAGCTTCGCCAGAAACGGTGACATTGCCCTGCAAAACGCCACCAACGGCATTGTGGGCGGGTTCGCGGGCGGCGACGGCAGCATCGCGAACGCGCAGAATCCCCTCGGCAGCACCGACGTTGAGAACGGCACCAAGACGGGCGTGGCGGTGGTATTCGATGCCTGGCAAGGCAATTGGTTGCCCGACACACAGCCCATCAATAACACCGGCGGCAGCAACGACCGCGAAGGCATTGCGGTGCGCGTCGATGACCACACCCTCGTCCAACTCAACCTGCAGAATAACCGTAATGAGAAGGACTGCATCCCCTCCCCTCAAACTGGACTGAGCAATGACGCCAAGGGGCTGAGCGAACAGACCGGCACCAATGCATTGGTCACCGCCAATTTCCTCACGTGCACTGCAACCTACGGCAATAGCGAGTCCTCCGGCTCGTTTACCAATCTCTTTTGGCAGCACCTGATGGTGCGCCTCACCAATATCAGCTCCGTGGCCACCATCGTGACCAACAACCTCACCGTGAGCTGGAAGGGTGTTACCGTTGTGAACACAAACCTCGCAGTCTTTTCGCCCACCGTCGGGCGCCTGGTCCTGGCTGGCCGTTGCGGCGGCAACAACCAAAACGTCCATATCGATAACCTCGTTGTCGATACCACCGTCAGCACCAACGCTTACCTGGTCGATGTCCAAGGCGGCCTGACCAGCTTCACATTCCATCTCTCGGATAACGGCGCCTCCACGGTCACCAGCGTATCAAGCGTTCTACTGGATGGCACTGATGTCACCGCCCAGACCCCCACCACCTACAGCGCCCCCATCACCACCGGCGCCTATTCCCAGGCCGCCCGATTTGCACCCGGCTCGGTTCACACGGTTTCCGTCACCTTTGTCGATAGCTTTAGCGTCACTCAGACCGCCGAAGGCCTCTTCGCGGTTCCCAATTATGCCGCTTTCCCGACCAATTACGTCCTCCCGCTGAGCGCCGTGGACCAGACCAAACCCGGCTTTTATGTCAGCCCGTACCAGAGCCGTGAGGCTGATCCGAACGCGATTTGGTGGGCGGATGAACAGGTAATGGGTTATCACGGCACGAATGCCGTGGGCGCCGGCACTGTCAGCCAGGAAAATGGCTTTGATGTCTGGAGTGGTCCGTTGGGCTTCTATAATCCCTCCGGACGCGCCGTCAGCGCCACCTTCTTCGCCAATGACGCCGATTTAACCAGCTTTGGTATTGGCGCAAATTACCCCCAGGATACCCAGTATGGCGCGGCCCGCTATGATATTTATGACAACTCGGCCCTGGAATTCTTCGGCTACATCTATTTCCCGACCAGCGGCGTCTATAACATGGTCGTCGGCACCGATGACAACTTCCAACTCAGCGTCTCGCAAAACCCTCAGGACCGCATGGGCCAAGTGCTCTGGACCAGTAGCGGGGCGCGTGTGCCTACTGCTTCGTCGCCCCCTCTTGTTGGCGCCGATATCCACCAGGTCATCATCGATCAAGCCGGTGTCTATCCTATCCGCCTCGTCTATGAAAACGGTGGTGGCGGAGCCGCCTTGGAATGGTACACCATCACCCCTCCTGTCGGGTCGCCTGGAATCGATACGTTCCTTGTCAATGATAACAATACCGTAAACCAATCCGGCGGCATCGTCCTTAAGACCTTCCGCGCCTTGAATGGCACCGTGGATGTCGGACCTTACATCACCAAGGCCGACCCGGTTCGGGGCGATTTTGACGTTGTCTATTATCAGCCCGTCACGGTCGATCTGGCCAACGGCACGGGGAGCAAGACCGTCAACCAAAGCACCATTGCCTTGAGCGTCGATGGCGCGCCCCAGACGGTGACCACTACGGCCACAGGCAACGGGTTCCATGTCGCCCAGACCCTGACCGGTTTTTGGTCCAGCGGCAGCCATACCAACCTGCTGACCTTCGCGGATAATCTTGGCACCAATTATACCTACACATGGACGTTCAACGTCCTGGGTGGAGTCTTAGGGGTGGCCTCGGCCGATTCGACCAACAGCACCGCCATCATCAGCATCCCAGCCTCCGCCGGCGTCAGCGCCAGCGCGGTGGATTCCTCCAAACCTGGATTCCGCGTCCGCTCCTATCAAACCCCGATGGAAGCCGGCCAGGGTCATAGCGGCTTCACCGAAGCCGAACTGCTCGGCGAACACGGCTTCAACGTCGCTGACCAAACAGGCACCGGCGGCACCGGCTACTTCACCTGGAACAACCTCGTCGATTTCCGCTATTCCAGCGGGAACGGTGCCCAGGGTGAGTGGACTTACGACCTCGGCGATTTCACCGGGTTCGGCGTCGGTGCTATTGCGCCCGCCTACCGCTTCAACAACACCCCGAGCGATACCTTGACTGAGGAAAGTGCCATTGAGTATGCGTCGTGGCTGGTCTTCAATCAACCGGGCAACTACATCATGTTCGTGAACACCGACGACGGCTTCCGCGTCATGGTCCCACAAGGCACCCCCGGCGGGAAACTCGGCACCTATATCTTCGCAGCCGACGTTGGCCGCGGCATGGCTGGGCCCAACTCCTTTGCGCAAACCGGCGGGTCCTACTTCCAGTTCAATATCCCAACGGCCGGCGCCTACCCATTCCGGCTCCTTTACTACAATGGCGGCGGCGACGGCGGCATCGAGTGGTCCGTTTATCAGCGGCGAGCCGATGGTTCGGTGCTGAAGATGGCCGTCAATGACCCGAATAAAGCCGATGGCGTCAAGGCCTACCAGGCCCTCACAACCGGTGAGCCAACCGCTCCCTATGTGCAGCGCCTTGACCCGGTGTATAACGAGCCGGATGTCAACTTCTGGGAACCGACTGTGGTCGATCTGGCCGATGGCGCAACTGGGAAGACAGTCGATGCGACCAGCATCCAGTTGACCAGCGACGGCTTGGCCCAGACCATCACCACCTCCCACCCCTCGGCTGGCGTTACCCGGGTTGCCCAGCAGTTGACTGAAGGCTTCTTCTGGTCCAATGGCGCGCATACCAACGTGCTGACCTACAAGGATACGCTTGGCAACTCGTACACGAATATCTGGCCGTTCACGGCGGTTGGCCCTGGCTTGAGCATCGTCCAGGTGCCCGCCAGCCAGCGCGTCGACCCCTCCCTGGTCGATCAAACGCAGCCTGGGTTCCGCGTGAAATCCTACCAGACGACGGCGACCAATTCAGGACCGAACATCGCCTTTGCCGAAGCCCAGTTCCTCGGCATGTGGGGGCCGAATATCGCCGACCAGAGCTTCACCAATGGACCCGGCTTCTTCGTCTGGCCCTACCAAATGGATTTCGTCGAGAATGTCGGCGCCAATGGCTCAAACGGTGAGTACCGTTACAATTGGGGCATGAACACCAACTTCGGCTTCCAACTCCAAGGCGGTGGCAACGCGGTTAATTACAACACCATGATCTTCGCCGGTTGGATGAATTTCCCGAAGGCCGGCCTCTACGGCATGACCGTCAACAGCGATGATGGCTTTAAAGTGACAACCCCGCTTGGCGGCAATCCCTTCAGCGAGGCAGGAATCATCCTCGGCTTCGCTGACGGCGGCCGCGGCAATACTACCGGCGGTGCGGCCAATCCGTTCCGTGGCTCGGTCACTCCCTTTGTCTTCAACATCCCGCAGGCTGGGGCCTACCCGATTCGCCTGCTGTGGTACAACGGCACCGGCGGGCTCAGTGTAGAATGGACCCTGATCCAACCCATGTCTGACGGTTCAGTCGAGCGCGTCATCGTTGGCGATCCCAATGTGCCGGATGCGGTCAAGGTATATCAAACCCTGCAGACCGTACCGCCAGAAGTGTTGGCTGTTACGGCATCCATCGGCAGCGGAAATCCCCCGACCAATGGGCTCAATAACGCTCAGTCCGGTCAGCCCGGTCTGACTTTGGGTGGCACCGGCACCACGCAAACCGTACCCAACAGTCAGGATGTTTGGGTGTTCCTCCAGGATGGCAATACGACCACCATCAATCCGACGAGCGCGATCTTGTCCTTCAATGGCGCCACGCAACCGATCACCGTGACGAACGGCAACGGCATCACAGCCCTCCTCCGTTCGGCCACCAACGGCTACTGGCCTTCCGGCAGTTACGGCCCGCTGATGGTCTATTACCAGGACAATACCAGCGCCTGGCACACCAACTTCGTTGCCTATATGGAAACGCCATTTGGCGGCGCTACGCTCCATGTGGGCGGGGTGGCTGAATCCAAGCTCGATACAACCAAACCTGGGTTCAAAGTGCGCACCTATCAGGTTGATCCGGCTATTGACGATCGTGGGGTCAATGAGGGCGCGGTCACAACTGGCGGTCTGACGATACCGAATCGGGTGCCGATCTCCGAGCAACTCCTGGCCGGCATCTGGGGGCCCAACCAGGCCAACCTCGGCCCGGCCACCTACCCGGGCCCTGTCACGAACGCCGGCGCGATTGATAACGGTTACTTCGACCTGACCGGTGGTGGCCCGAGCAATGGAGTAGTCAACCTCAACGCCCAATACCCAGCCAATGCCGGCGACTTCCAGGCCTCGGGCGGTTTCCCCGACCAACCCATGCCCGGCTTGCCCGGCCTTGGCCCCACAACGCAGAATAACGACAGGAGCAATAGCGTGGCCCTGGAAATCCTCGCTTACGTCGATTTCCCGACCAACGGCACTTATACACTGGGGGTCAGCAGCGATGATGGGTTCCGCCTATTGCAGGGCTGGGATACGCCGACCAATAACGGGGCCTTGCTCGTCAACAGCCCTTCGGGTGTCGCCGGCTTTAAAGCCGCCGCGATGAACTCCTGCGAGCAGCCGGTCTCGTCGCAGCCTGTCACCAACTTCATCACCGGCGATCTGGTGATGCCGGATGGTATCGGGTTCGGGAGCGTCTCCAATGGCGAAGGTTGCGTCCTGTTCAATCCGTCGCAATTAGTTGGCAAGATAGCCCTGATGTATCGCAGCGCTAACTGCGGCGCCCTGCAGCAGGTCCAGAATGCCGCTTTGGCCGGCGCCCAAGCGGTCGTCCTCATCCAGAAGCATCGGCCGACAACCGATGGTCTTTTGGCTGAGGAACTGGGCGTCAGCCCGATGCAGCCGATCCCCATGGTGATGATCGAAGAGACCGATGGCAATGCTCTGGTCGCCGCCATGCAGACCAATACGGTCAACGTCACTATCACGCCTTCCTACGATATGCTCAACCCGACCGATGACCGCGTTCTGGGCCAGACATCGGCCGGTAAAGGCAACAGTGATTGCAACTTCCAGGTCACCGTCACCAACGCGCCTCAGGCATATCCATTGCGCCTGGTGTACTGGAACGGTGGCGGCGGCGTGAACGTCGAGTTTTATTCACTGACCGGCACCAACGGTACTCGCAAGCTCGTCAACGACCTGAGCAACCCAAGCTCCGGCCTGGGTTTGGCGGCCTACTACAGCCTGGTCTCGACCACGCCTCAGCTCAGCATCAGGAGCGACGGGGTGAACCTGACCATCACCTACACCGGCACTCTCCAGACCACCACCGACCTGAGCACCAAACCGGTCGTTTGGACCCCGGATTCAAGCCCGAGCCCGGTCGTCATCCCAATCAGCTCGACAACCGGCAACCTGTTCTTCCGGTCGGTTCAGTAAGGGCTGCAGCCCTTCACGGCTAAGCCGTTTTCAAAGGGCCGGGTGTCTAGGCACCCGGCCTTTCTTTGCAAGGATGAAGGATGAATTATGAAGGGGTGAAGATGTGGAAACGGTTCCTATTCAGCTTTTCTCTGCGTTCTTTTGCGGCTGACTGTCTTTATTCCTTTGCGGCGCTCTGCGACTCCCCACGCAGCTGGCTCCTCTGGGCCCCAACCCAAACGAATCGGTTGACAACGGCGGCTGATCAGCTATTGTGGCCGGCCTTTATTGATCGGGTTTCTATTTATGCCGAATACCAAGTCAGCCGAGCGGCGCATGCGCAATAACGCTCGCAAACAAGCGCGCAATCACAGCGTGAAGTCCCGTTTGCACACCCTCGAAAAGAATTTCTTGGAACTCCTGGGCGCCGGGAAAAGGGAAGACGCGGCCAAATCGCTGCAGGCGATCACGTCGGCCTTCGACAAAGCGGCCAAGGGAGGCGTGGTTCATCGGGCGACCGCTAACCGCAAAAAATCCCGCCTGGCCCTGCGGCTGGCCCATGCAAAATAGCTTTTCGAGTTGGTCGGATGTAACCGCAAACGCGACAGACCGGCGCCCTCGGGTGCCGCGCAGCCCAACCGGACTCATCTGAGTTTACGCCGTTCCCTCCAAATCGCGCGAAGCGCATATCTAACGAGGCGCCTTCAACCCCAGACGCCCATCGGCACGCAAAACTTCCGTAGAGCAACAACGCCAGAAAAGTCTGAGCCTGCGCCTCGTTAGAAGTGAATCGCAAAGAGCTTGAGACCAGAAACGCGCCTGTTGATGGAGTCGCGCTCCACGTTGTCTTCGGGTGACCCATACTCGGGCGGCGCGAATGGATTGAACAACTCGAGTGGCCGGCGGGTTTTGATGGCCTCGACCACCGCGCCGCTATAGGTGATCTTGCCTTTGATGATTTGATTTGCCTTGGGTTGTTGGAGGATCAAGGTGGCGGTTGGTTTCTGGATGATTGGCGCCGGCTTTTGCATCTGGGCCTGCACTTTGGCCGGCCTAGCATTGGTGTCTTGGGCGTGGGCCGCACATCCCGCGATGAGGGCAATCAGGATGAACCATGTCTTCATTCTTATCCTTTCGCTGCGCTCCTAAGCATAACCTCGACCACCCCGCCGCTTCTGTCAATGCGACTTTTTGGCCCGGCGAGTAATGCCTCGGTGACGATGGGCCTGACGGCTGAAGCCGGCGTTTCGGACGCGCGGAACGCCGCCTTTACTGAGGAGTCCTTAGCATGAACTACATCTTTAATCTGCCAATGCTTCTCCCTCTCCCCCTTCCGAAGGGGAGAGAGTCGGGGAGAGGGGTCCCTCTGTGTGTAGTCCATCCCACCGTCCTCCCAGCAGTTAGGCGGCAAGCGCCTGCCGTCACTAACCGATTGAACCCAGGCCAAGCGGCAAGGCACACGATGAAGTTGGTCCCAGGCCTCAGGAATGGCGGCGAGAGACCGCCTCAACTCGCCGGCGAGGACGCCTGCGCTACGTCGCGGGGCGCGTCCTGTCCTGAAAAGTGGCACCCGGCTTGCTACTGTAAGGCCTCTCAGAAGACGACGGGGCTGCCGGCTGAAGCCAGCGTTCCGGACGCGCGGAACGCCGCCTTTAGGCGGCAGCGCCCGCCGTCACTAATCGATTACTTGTTATTATTGCAGGAAAATCAGACAGAATCTGTTTATGGGCAGCTTACTGCGCGTCTTGCATCTGGAAGATGATCCGGATTATTCCGATTTAGTCGGGACTATGCTCCAAAAAGAGGGGTACGAAGTGGAGCTGGTGCTGGCGGTCAATCGCGTCCAGTTCGAAGCCGCTTTGATGCGGGATGGTTATGATATTATCCTGGCTGATTACCTCCTGCCCGAATACAACGGCCTCGATGCCTTGCGGACCGCCAAAAAGCTTTGTCCCGAAACCCCCTTTCTGCTCGTCTCCGGCACCATCGGCGAGCAGGCCGCAATCGAGAGCCTGAAAACCGGCGCCACTGATTACGTTTTGAAGCTGTGGCCTGAACGGTTGATACCGGCGGTGCGCCGCGCAGTGCGGGAAACCTGCGAGCGGCGCGAACGCAAACAAGCTCAAACCGAATTGTTCCGGCGGGAGAAATACTTCCGCGCGCTGACGGAGAACTGTCTGGATATTCTGACGATTCTCAACCGCGAAGGCATTTACATTTATAACAGCCCATCGTTGAAACGAGTGCTGGGCTATGAACCCAAGGAACTGGCCGGGCGCAGCGCCTTTTCACTCGTCCATCCGGATGACCTGGCCGGTGTCCAGGACATCTTTCAAGAAGCCCTTTCCTACCCCGACCGCACCCTGCGGCGCGAATTCCGTTTTCGTCACCAGGACGGCTCGTGGCGTTTTCTCGAAGTGGTCGGGCAAAACCGGCTGAGCGATCCCGAGATAGGGGGAATCGTTATAAACTCTCGTGACATCAGCGATAGAAAGACCCTCGAAGAGCAGTTGCGCCAGGCCCAGAAGATGGAAGCCATCGGCCAGCTCGCCGGGGGTGTGGCCCACGATTTCAATAATATCTTGACTGTCATTCAAGGGCATGCCGCTCTTCTTGAGATGGGCGGACGGCTGAGTGGCCCCGCCGCCCGTTCAGCCCAGCAAATCAAGCAAGCCGCTGAACGGGCCTCCGCCTTAACGCGGCAACTGCTGGCCTTCAGCCGCCGCCAAGTGATGCAGCCCCGTCCGTTAGACCTCAACGAGACTGTGCGGAACATGAGCAAAATGCTCGCGCGCATCCTGGGCGAAGACATTCAGTTGGATTTGGAGTACGCCACCCGGCCGGCCGTGGTCCATGCCGATTCGGGCATGCTCGAGCAGGTCTTGATGAATCTGGCGGTCAACTCCCGCGATGCGATGCCCCAAGGCGGAGTGCTGGCCATTAAAATCGCCCCGGGCGCTTCCAACGGCAGCGCTGCCAAAAATGGCACGGGCGACCCTCTCAAGTGGGTGCGCCTGACGGTCAGCGACACCGGCTGCGGTATTGCGCCCGAGTTTCAGCGCCGCATTTTCGAACCCTTCTTCACAACCAAGGAAATGGGCAAAGGCACCGGGCTTGGGTTGGCGACGGTGTATGGCATCGTCAAGCAGCATCAAGGCCGGATTGAAGTGGAAAGCCAGGTGGGCGCCGGCACCACCTTTACAGTCTTTTTGCCGGCAAGCGCCCAAGCGCCCGAGGCGAACCATAAACCGGTCGCTGAAAAGCCCGTGCGCGGCGGCAACGAAACCATCCTGATCGTGGAAGATGAGGGCCCGGTGCGTGAGCTGGTTTGCAATCTCCTGGCCGGCTACGGCTATAAAATTGTCCAGGCAAACTCCGGCGTCAAAGCCCTCGAGGCCTGGGCTCATTGCCAACAGAAGGTGGATTTGCTTCTGACCGACCTGGTCATGCCCGACCGGATGAACGGACGCGAGCTAGCCGAGAAGCTCTGGACCGAGCGGCCTGGGCTGAAGGTTATCTTTACCAGCGGCTATAGCGCCGAGGTTGTGGGGAAGGATTTTGTCCTGCGCCGCGGCCTCAATTATCTTCAAAAGCCATATGAACCCCACCAACTCGCCCATGCAATCCGGGATTGCCTGGACGGGGTGAATTGATTGCCCCTGGTTCAGGGCAAAAGCTGTCTCATTCGAAGACAGGCCTCTTTGGGGACCAGTACGGAAGCCGTTTCCGTGCCAAATCCCTCTTGTCATAGGCGGAAAGACGTTTACAATAATCCCATGGCACAAGGCTTACAGTTGTCGCAGCGTTTAACGCAGTCGCTGGTCCTGGCACCGCAACTGCAGCAATCGCTGGCGCTGCTGCAAGCCCCCACCCTTGAACTCAAGGCCCTCGTCGAGCAGGAGCTGCAGCAAAACCCGGTCCTGGAGGAAGCCGCGGCAGAATCCGAGCCGCAAGACAAAGAAACCCGCGACGCCGAACAGGCCGAGGCGGCTGACCCAACGGAGCCCCCTGCCGACCTGTCTTTCGATCCGGCCTCAGAAAAAAACACCCCTGAACCGGTGGACGATTTCCAGGCTGAATTCGAGCGCCTGGTCCAACTCGACCAGGAATGGCGTGATCACTTTTCCCAGACCAATATCCCTCTTCGCGCATCGGCTGAAGATGAGGAGAAGCGCCAGTTCATGTTTGATTCGCTGGTGGCCGCCACCTCGCTCCAGGAAATCCTGCTCGAACAGGTCCGCGAATCCTCCCTGCCCGAGGACCAATGGCCGGTGGCCGAGTTGCTCATCGGCAACATCGATGAATACGGCTACTTGAAGGCCACAGTCGAAGAACTCGCCCATTCAACGGGGATGCCTGCCGAGACGATTCTAAATGTGTTGAAGGTCATTCAGAGCTTCGAGCCTGCCGGGGTTGGGGCGCGCGACCTGCGCGAATGTTTGCTGCTCCAGTTGGAACGTTCAGGCCAGCAATCCACTCTCGAGTACCGGATTATCAGCGATTTCATGGAGGCGCTGGGGAAACGCCGTATCCCCGAAATCGCCCGGGGCACCGGCACCGAAGTCGATGAGGTCCAGGACGCCATGGAGAACATCGCCCGACTCGAACCGCGTCCAGGACGGGCCTATCTGCCGGACAATGACCAATACATTCTGCCCGAGGTCTTTGTTCAGCGCTCCGGACACGATTTCACCGTCACCACCAATAATGAACACATCCCCCACCTGCGAATCAGCAATACCTACAAGGATTTAATGGCCCAGGGCCAAAACTCGCCCGAGGTTCGCAATTATATCCGCGAAAAAATTCGCGCCGGGAAATTCCTGATAAAGAGCCTGCACCAGCGGCAGCAGACCATCCTCAACATCGCCAAGGAAATCGTTCATCGCCAGCACGAGTTCATGGAAAAGGGAGTGGCGTTTTTGAAACCGTTGACGATGATTCAAATTGCCCAGGTCGTTGGCGTGCATGAAACCACCGTCAGCCGCGCGGTCTCAGGCAAGTACATGCAGACACCCCAGGGCATCTTTGAGATGAAGTACTTCTTCACTGCCGGCATCCAGACCGCCAATGGTGACGGTTTGTCCAACACCAGCGTCAAGGATATGATTGCCGACATCTTCAAGAGCGAAAACACCGGCAAACCCCTTTCCGATCAAGAGGTCGTGCGCATGCTCAAGGACAAAGGCATCGTCATCGCCCGGCGCACCGTCGCCAAATACCGCACCGAGCTGAACATCCTGCCTTCCAACCTGCGGAAGGTGTATTAAACGAACGCCCATTGTTTTTTCATTGATAGGTGGCGCTCGGATTCCATGCTGCCCGGTTAAAGAAGTTGAAGACGCTCCTGCGTCCGCTGCACATGGAGCTGAAGCAGGATTTCATGTAAGGGCCGAGCAGCCAAAGGATTTAAGATGCCTGCGCTTCTCAGAGCCGGCCGAAAAACCTTCTCTACGGCAAACCATAACTAGGTTTTGAGCCCCAATGCGTAGCGGGGCCTCTGCCCGTAGCGTCCTGCAGTGCCTCAAAGCCGCTTTCACCTCAAGCAAGGCGGGGCTATCTCCCGGATAGCGAAAGTCCACAGCGTAATCGGTCAGGTCATCCACATATTTAGAGTAAGCCGACCAGAGAGGTTCGACTGCCACGCAAGCATTAAGCAATTGGAGAAAGTCACGGGGAATGAGGTGTCGTATGCGCACCGACATCCTCTCGCCACGCTCGCGGGTGCGCGGCATGATTATCAACAAATCCACGCCAGAGCGCTCAGAGCAACCGAGGCAGTTCCCTGGCGCCGATTGTCCTGTCCGAACACCGCAAACCATAATTTTACCCAACACGGCCAATGAAATACTTGGTAATTGTTCAGGTGACGTGGTAGGGCGGTGCTGCGGCGCTGCCCTAGCGGAGCTGAATGGTTACAATATTTGATTCGACTGAGCGTGGGCGTGTTCGCAGAATGCCGGCGTGAAATTCAAGTCATCAATGCAGCCATGATTGTTCCGCAGCCATTCCAGTACCAGGGTAGCAAGCGGGCGTTGGCTGCGCTAATCCTCCAGTATCTTCCCCAAGAAACAACGCGGCTGGTTGAGCCGTTCTGCGGGTCTGCGGCGCTCTCCATTGCCACGGCGGCGCGCGGACGGGCGAAGGAGTTCTGGTTGAACGATTTTAACGCGCCGCTGGCGGGGTTGCTGTCTCTGATCGTCAACAGCCCAAGAGAGCTTGGGAAGTTTTATACTGAACTCTGGCGCGCCGATCACACGGATGCGCTGGAACATTATTATCAGGTGCGCGAGTCCTTTAACAGGACCCAGGATGCGCGGTTGCTTTTGTATCTGCTGGCGCGGTGCGTGAAGGGAGCGGTGCGCTACAACTCTGACGGACTGTTCAATCAAAGCCCCGATAAGCGTCGGCTGGGAACGCAGCCGGAAACAATGAAGGCAAGCCTCAATGCTATTTCGACCTTGTTGCGCGGAAAAACAATCGTCACGTCAGTGAGCTACGAAAATGTGCTGGCAAATTTGCGCGACGACGATGTCGTCTATATGGACCCGCCGTATCAAGGAGTTTGCGGGGAGCGTGATTCACGATATTTCTCCGGGATTTCGTTTGATGCTTTTGTGGCGCAACTGGCGGCGCTGAATCTGAAAAGCATTCGATATTTGGTGAGCTACGACGGGCGGTTGGGAAATCGCACTTATGGCAAGCCGTTGCCCGATAAATTGGACTTGACGTTGGTGGAAATTGAGGCTGGACGATCTTCGCAGGCAACGTTGCTTGGGCGGGATGAAGTGACCATAGAATCTTTGTATCTTTCATCCAACCTGGCTGTAGACCTGGGAGTTCAGCCCGCGATACACCGCCGCCGTCACGGCGAGCAAATGCAATTGATGGAAACAGCCGCTCATTATGGCAAAGCCAAAATATCCAAAAGAGTTTCTTGAACTTTGCGCGTCCGTTACTGGCAAACGGCCGAAGACAGTGATCGACCACATTCTGAAATATGGTCACATCACCACGGAGCAGTTGAAAACCAAATATGGCTACGATCATCCTCCGCGCGCGGCGCGCGACGTGCGTGAATTAGGCATCCAACTGGAAACTTTTCGGGTCGTCGCCGCCAATGGACGCAAGATCGCGGCCTACCGTTTTTCCGACCCGACGAAGAAACCGTTCAGGAGGTTCTGTGGCCGCACTGGTCTTTCGAAAAAGATTAAGGAGCAATTGATCAAGGAATACGGCTGTCAGTGTTTTATTTATCTCGAACACATGCCGGAAGCCGACTTGCAAATTGACCATCGTGTGCCGTACGAAGTGGCCAGAGAAGATGAAGAACTCAAGACCGCAGACTTCATGTTGCTCTGTGGCTCTGCCAATCGTGCGAAATCATGGTCGTGCGAACATTGCGAGAATTGGAAACAAATCAAGGACAGGACCATTTGTCTGTCATGCTATTGGGCGTACCCTGAAGAATACACCCATGTGGCCATGCGGCAAATCCGGCGAGTTGACCTTGTGTGGCAGGGCCAGGAAGTTGTGCAATATGACAAGCTGAAAAACGATGCCACGGAATCCGGTTTGGAAATTCCCCGGTTCGTCAAAGAGATTCTCGCGAAGTCGCTGAAATGAACGGTGAAAATCACTTTTCCAAAACGTTCACGAGGGTTCTCTGTCCCCTGCTGGACGCGCTGAATACGAAAGCTATATCAACGCAGTGGATTTAATCTCTGTGCTCCAGGCGAAAGCCCGTGCTTGGCTGGAGGAGCGTGGCCATCCTTATGGATGCGGCACTGCGCGTTCCTAGCGCTTTAAATCCTCTCACCAAACAATGCGGTTCCTATCCGGATAATCGTCGCCCCTTCTTCTATCGCCACTTCAAAATCGCCCGTCATCCCCATGCTCAAGTGGGGCAAAGGAGCACCCAGGATTTGCTCGCATTGCTCCTTTAACCCGCGCAACTTGCCAAACACCGGGCGCACTCGGTCCGGGTTGGCTGCCCATGGAGGGACGGTCATCAACCCATGAAGTTCCAGGCGTGGCAGGGTGTTGAGCTTGTCGAAGTCCTCGAGCAACTGAGCGGGCTTGTAGCCGAATTTGCTCGCCTCGCCGACGATGTTGACTTCGAGCAAAATCGGCAACCGTTTCGCCGCCTGCTCCGCCCGTTTATTGAGTTCCTCCGCCAGATGCAAACTGTCCACGCTCTGGACCATCTCAAACAGCCCCACCGCGTCTCGGCACTTATTGGTCTGCAAATGGCCAATCATGTGCCAGCGCAATCGGCTGGGGCACAGGGGAATCTTTGCCCTGGCTTCCTGGACCTTATTCTCACCAAACAGAGACAGGCCGAGCCGGGCCGCCTCGTTAACCGCGTCGGGTGAGTGGCCCTTGGTCACGGCCAATAAGGAGACTGAATCCGCAGAACGTCCCACCCGGGCGCAGGCGGCGGCTATCCGTTCCTTGACAACGTTGAGGTTTGCAGCCAAATCCATGCTGGCACCATAAAGAGAATTCCTGGATAGACAATATCGCATATCCCATTCACGCTTTACTGCCATGAATTATTGGATGGTGAAACAGGAGCCGGAGGCTTACTCCTGGGCGATGTTCGTCAAAGAAAGGCGAGCGGCCTGGACTGGTGTGCG
Source organism: Verrucomicrobiia bacterium (assembly GCA_035946615.1). NCBI lineage: Bacteria > Pseudomonadati > Verrucomicrobiota > Verrucomicrobiia > Verrucomicrobiia bacterium. Next base: position 22,728 of record DASYZB010000113.1, on the reverse strand, counting down.
CAATTTTCAGGCGCGTAATCACCTGCGCGCGATGAAAAAGGGCGATCAGGTTCTTTTCTATCACAGCGTGACCGATAAGCAGGTTATGGGAATCGCCCGCGTCGAAACCGAGGCATACCCCGATCCCACCGCAAAGGAAGGGGATTGGTCGTGTGTGGATTTGGCGCCTGTCAGGAGCCTGTCCCAGCCCGTTCCCCTTGCAACGATAAAGAACGACAAGCGGCTCAGGGATATTCCTTTGGTCCGCCAGGGGCGGCTCTCGGTCATGCCGCTGTCCCGTGCTGAATTCGAGCGGATCGTTGAGCTGGGCTAAGCGCCTGTCAAATGACACCTCCCGAGGCGGTCATCTTCGATATGGACGGGGTGATCGTGAACAGCGAACCACACCACGAGAAGGCTTTTCTGCAGGTCGTGCGGGAACTCGGCTACGGGGACAACCACGGCTTACGATTCACCGATTATGTGGGCAGGTCGGACCAGGAGCTTTGGATTGATTTTGTCGCTAAGAATAAACCCGCTCACAGTCTCGAAGAGCTGCTGCTCAGAAAACGGCGGCTGGTGGTCGAGATCATCCGCCGGGAACAACCGCTCTTCGAGGGGTTGCCGGCCCTGGTCGAGCAGCTCTCGCGGAAATACCGTCTGGCCGTCGCTTCCGGGTCGGACCGTGCAGTAGTCGATGAGGTCCTTGCCCTGAAAAACCTGCGCCGTTGCTTTGGCGCTATCATCACGTCCGCTGAGGTTGAGCGTGGCAAACCTGCGCCCGATATTTTCCTGCGCGCCGCCGAGTTGCTGGCTGTCGCGCCCCGTGACTGCTGGGTGATCGAGGATTCTAAACCGGGCGTCTGTGCCGGTTTAGCTGCCGGCATGCGGGTCATTGCCATCACCAATACGCATCCAGCCGCTGAATTGGCCCAGGCCACTTGTGTCGTCAAGACGTATGCCGAGATTGAGCGGCTTTTGCTGGTTCCGGCCCGACAAGCGATTACAACGCGCGCTTAGAAATCGAGATCGCATCCGCGAGCGCAGCTACCGTTTTTTGCAGTTGTGCGCGCGTCATACAGTAAGGGGGCATCAGGACCACCACATCGCCCACTGGCCGGGTGAGGACGCCTCGCTTCGCCATGGTCTCGCACACGCGAATTGCCGCCCGTTCACCCGGCTGGAACGGCTGCCGCGTTCGCCAATCTTTAACCAACTCGACACCGGCAATCAGACCTGTCTGGCGAATGTCACCCACATTGGGCAGCGCCCAGAGGTCTTTGAGTTCTTCGGCCAATGCACGTTCCAACCGCATGGCCGAACTGGCGCAACCCGGGCTCTCAAGCAGGTCGAGATTCGCCAGCGCCGCCGCCGCCCCGAGTTGGTTTCCGGTAAAGCTGTGCCCGTGGAAGAACGTTTTAAATTCTTCATACTCGCCCAGAAACGCATCAAACACTCCCTGCGTCGCTAGAGTTGCGGCCATCGGCAGGTAACCTCCCGTTAGGCCCTTGGCCATCGCGAGAAAATCTGGACGCACGCCCTCTTTGCAGGTTGCAAACAGAATAGGCTCTGGCCGGCTTGCAAGGTGGCGCAATTCAGGCCTGATGCCATGCGGCTGCAGGTCCGACCGATTGCCTCCTGTCGCCGGCGTTTGGGCGCCAAAACCGGTGCGCCCAAAACCGGTCATCACCTCGTCGGCTATCAGCAATGCGCCATGGCTCCGGGCGATTTGCGCCGCGCGGCCCAACCAGCCTTCCGGCTGGGGGATCATTCCGGCGGCCCCCTGCATGAGCGGCTCGAACACAAAACCGGCGTAGGGTGCGCCTTTCTTTTTGCGGATGGCAACCTTGCGTTCGAGTTGGTCCAGACATTCCCAATGGCACTGGCGGTAGAGCCGGGCGTCGGCCCGCTCCGGTTTGGCGCGATTAAAAGGGCAGCGATAGCAGTAAGGCGCCATCGTATAATCGGTTTTAAAGAGAAGCCGCGAGTAGGCCTTGTGAAACCGATCGATATGGCCCAAAGAAACCGCTCCGATAGTATCGCCGTGGTACCCGCCTCCCAGGGAGAGGAATCGAGGGTTCTTGTTGCCGTGGGTGCGCCGGGCAATCTCATAAGCCAGCTTGAGGGCAACCTCGATTGCCGTCGAGCCATCATCGGAAAAGAAAACCTTGGCTAGCCTTCGAGGCGCGGGCGCCGCGTACCGTCTCCCCTTTCCCGACGGCCCTTGCTTCGCGTTGGCCGCCCGGACCAAGCGCCCTGCTAAAAGCGAGGCCGGCTGGTTGGCAAGGCCCAAGGCGGAGCTGTGGGCGATGTTCCTTAGCTGCTGCGCCAGGGCTTTATTGATTTTCGGATGATTGTGCCCATGAAGGTTTGTCCAAATCGAACTATTCGCATCCAGGTACTGGCGGCCATGCGCATCTTGGAGCAGTGCCCCGCGGCCTTTTGTGATGAGGATGGGCTCGCGTTTGAGCCAGTCCCGCATCTGGGTAAAAGGATGCCAGATAAAACGATGATCGAGCTTAGCCAGGGGATGCATCGACAGGTTGTGCGAGCAGGAAGGAATTCGGAATCAATTGCAGCTCCCGAAGGACCTCGGCCAGCACGTGGATGTCTGCGTTGGTATGGGCGGCAGTCAATGTCAGGCGCAGACGCGCTGAACCTCGCGGCACGGTGGGATAGCGAATCGCCGGAATCAAAATCCCGGCATCAAGCGACAAAGCGGCCACTTCCACCGCTCTTGATTCGCTGCCAATGATAATGGGCACGATTGCGCTGCGGTCTGTGCAACTTTCAACATTCGGCTTTCCCACGGCTCGCGCCGCTGCCAACTCGGCCACCCGCCTCCATAAAATCTGACGCCGATGCTCGCCGGCCTCGGATTGAACGAAACGAACTCCGGCGGTGGCGGCTGCAGCCGCAGCCGGCGCCGGCGCCGTGGAAAAAATGAAAGACCGCGCCCGATTGATCAGATAATCAATCAAAACTCGCGACCCGCAGATATAGCCGCCCGCCGCGCCCATCGCTTTGCCCAATGTCCCCATTTGAATCTCGATGCGCTCCGCCACATCGTATTCTTCAGCTAATCCGCGCCGCTTGGGCCCATAAAGGCCCGTCGCATGGGCCTCGTCCACCATCAACCATGCGCCGTATTTGTCTTTCAACTCAATGATTTGAGCCAGAGGCGCATGATCGCCTTCCATGCTGAATACACTCTCAGTTGCCACAAGGATTCGCGCCGGCTCCTTTTCAGAGCCCGTCGCGTTCACACCACGGTTCCGCGCCCACTTGAGGATATCCTCCAAACAACCCAAATCGTTGTGGGAAAAAATCCGGAGCTTGGCCCCACAGAGCCTGGCGGCATCGACAATCGACGCGTGGACCAGCTTATCCAAGACCAGGACATCCTCTTTGCCGAGCAAGGCGCAAATTGTTCCAATGGCCGCCGCATAGCCGGTCGAGAAGCTCAGGGCAGCCTGGGTGCCTTTGAATTGGGCCAGGGCCTCTTCCAGCTCATGATGCGGCGTGAGCGAGCCGCAGATTAGCCGCGAAGCCCCTGCACCGGCTCCAAAACGACGAACCGCCTCAATCGCTGCATCCGCAATGGACGGCTCATTGGCCAGCCCCAGGTAATCATTCGAGGAAAAATTCAGCAGAGTCTTTCCTTCGCTCTCGACCCGTGCTGACTGTGGCGAAGTAATCCGTCGCAATTCCCGGTGCAGCCCCTTGCCTCGAAGCGCAGCCAGTCGCCGTCCGAGTTCCTGGTCAAGAGCGCTCATCGCAAGCTCGCAAGCCGATTGGCAGATTGGCCGGCCTGGCCGCCCAACCCTTTGCTCACTCCAGCGGGTGCAATGGTCCACCGGCCCCCAATCATCGCCGCAATGAGTGGTCCCGTGTGTTGCAGCACCGTTTCATAAACGTCTGAAGACCCGCGCGAAACCGGCAGGGCTATCCAATCCGCAAAAGCCCCCTGCCTTAGCTCACCAAGTTTGCCTGGCTTTCCCAGCGCGCGCGCCCCATTCCGCGTCGCCATCTCCAGAATCTTTCGCGGCGGCAGGAAAGGCGCGCTATTGGACAATACCCGCATTTCGTCAAAAAGATTCAGCTCGACTGCTTGATTGCGCCTTTTGCAGACACTGGCCAGGCTGTCGGTCCCCAGGCAGATGTTCACACCCGCCCGCAGCAGGCGTTTGAGCGGGAACAGGCCGTGCCGAAAGTAAAAATGGCTTCGAGGACAATGCACGACGCTGACTCCGCGCCGTTGCAGCAGCGCAACATCCTTCGGCGCGAGATAATTGACGTGCGCCGCCAGCAGATTGCTTCCCAAGAGGCCGCAGCGCTCCAGATGCTGCACCGGCGAGCCCAGCCCGCAATCCGACATGTCTCGGCCACTGCGACGCAGCCACTCAAACATGTCCCCCGCGCCGTGAGCGAACATCGAGAATTCCAGCGCCGATTCGGCCACGTGACTGCAGACCAGCCGTCGCTGGCGCCGCGCCGCTTTGGCCGTCAAACGCAACAACTCCGGCAGGGTGGAATAAGGGGCGTGAGGCGAGAGTGCCGCTTCACATCGGCCTCGGGGGAGCGACTTCATTTTATCCAGGGTGTCCTGCAAAATCGAGCCGGGTTGCCGGCGGTTTGTGATGCCAAGCATCTCGAGGAACGAGATGACCCGCAGCGGCGTGCCTGTCCACACCTCAGGCAGCAGTTCCGGGAATGCCTCGATATCCCCCACGGTGGTCGTGCCAGTCCGCACCAGCATTTGCGCCCCATCGAGCCACGACTCAGTAAATTCAGAAACGCTCCAGCCCGCCTTGGTCGTCATGATCAGCTTCAACCAGTCGGTAAAGGAGCGCGGCGGCGGAAACTGGCCGGCCATCTGCGTATAATCCAAGTGACAGTGCGCGTTGATGAGGCCAGGCAACAGGATAACATCGCCCAGGTCCACGCAGCGGCCATTGCCGCTCGAACGCACCTCCGCCCAGCGCCCCACAGACGCAATCCGCCCCCAGCGGACAGCAATGGCCCCGTCCGGTATGGCCGGCCCGGAGATGGGAAGGACTGTGCGAGCCCGCAGGATCATTGTCGAATCATGAACTCAGCCGAAATGTGGAAAGCTTGGTTGGGAATTCGGCTGAACAAATTGGGAGAGGCCGCAACGGTCAAAAACCCTTTTCCTGCCGCGTCCGCTTGGTGCGCGAGGCGACCTTGTGTTTCCGTGCCTTGTACTTGCTCTGCCGTTTGCGGATTTGCTGCTCGATCTTTTTGGCCACCACGTCGATGGCCGCATACAAATCGCCCTCAACATCCTCGGCAAACAGGTCCGGCCCGGGAACCGCCAGGCGCATCGAGCAGGCAAACTGTCGTTCCGGGGCTTTGGTCTGATCGTGCTGGAGGGTGACGCGCGCATTGATGGCAAAACGGTCCAGGTGCTCCAGTTTTGTAATGCGATTGATAATGTGATCTTCGATGGCTTTGGTCAGAGTCACGTTATGCGTCGAGAGGATCAAGTTCATGATCCTATGATGCAACCGGACCGGAGTAAAATCCAGTGAAACTGTTAGGAAAACTTGAATCGCCGCTCTCTTTTCATTACATCTGCGGTCGTGCCAACTAAACTTATCGCCGTGGCCAACCAAAAGGGCGGCGTAGGCAAGACCACCACAGCGGTCAATCTGGCGGCGTGTCTCGCGGCCCTGGGACGCCGGGTGTTGCTCTTTGACCTCGATCCGCAAGCCAACGCAACCAGCGGCGTCGGCTTCGAAAAAATTGAAGGCGGCAGCGCGTATCGCGTCCTGCTCGGCGAAGGGACGCTTCAGGAGAAAATCCGCAAAACCGCCTTCGAAGGACTCGAGTTAATCCCGAGCGAAGTCGATCTATGCGGAGCGGATTTCGAACTGGCTCGCGCCGAGAACCATCTGCAGCGCCTGGCCCAGGCCATTCAGCCCGTCCTCCAGAGCGGTCAGCACGACGTGGTTCTGGTGGACTGCCCGCCTTCACTGGGTGTCCTGACGCTCAACGCCTTTGCCGCCGCCGACGGGGTGCTGGTCCCCTTGCAATGCGAGTATTACGCCTTGGAAGGCATCTCGATGCTCAACCGTATCATGAGTCAACTGCACCAAAATGGGGTGAACCAAAGACTCGAACTCACCGGCGTCGTCATGACCATGTACGATGGGCGCACCAAACTTTCCCAACAGGTCGTCAGCGAGGTTCGCGAGCATTTCGGCGAGCGGGTTTTCGAGACGCTCATTCCCCGCAGCACGCGCCTGGCCGAAGCGCCAAGTTTCGGCAAACCCATCATCCATTATGATAAGTACAGCGCCGGCTCAGCCGCTTACGAGTTGCTCGCCCAGGAATTCCTTGCCCGTCTTTTCAGCGCGCCCCAAGCAGGGTCATTGACAAATCCCGTACCCCAGGAGTCCTCGTAACCGGGCGTCTCGCCCGGTATGTGGTTAGCGACCCAGGGGCATCGGACACACCTCCGGGGTTTCGGGCGCGCGGAGCTGGAGGGCGATAAATCTCCCTGTGACCGAACCGAACAGGCCCAATCTGCATGGCTAAACAGATACCTTCGTCCGGTTAAGTGCGCGGCGGCACGCCTTCCGCGCGCGGTCAGAACCCCGGCGCTGCTTTCTCATGCGCCCGCCGCCTTCAAGCTTCTGGGTTGCGCAAGGGGCCTCTGATTCATAATGCTTCCGGATGCTGAGATTGGGAGTCAATATCGATCACGTCGCCACCGTGCGCGAGGCCCGCTATCGCGGGAGTGACCGGGGGGAACCCGACCCAGTGGCTGCGGCCCTGGCGTGCGAAGCGGCGGGTGCCCACGGGATTACCGCACATTTGCGCGAGGACCGGCGCCACATCCAGGACCGGGATATTTGGAAACTCCGTGAGATAATCAAAACCCGGCTGAACCTCGAAATGGCAATCTCAGAGGAAATCCTCGGAATCGCTTTGAGGCTCAAACCGGATATCGTTTGCCTGGTGCCGGAGCGGCGCCAGGAAGTCACTACCGAAGGCGGCCTGGAGGTGGCCGGCAATCTGACGGCCGTGAGCGAGGCGCGCAAAAAATTGAACGACCGAGCCATTGAGGTCAGCTTGTTCATCGCGCCCGACCCGCCCCAGATCGAAGCCGCCGCCCGGACCGGCAGCCAGTTCATCGAACTGCATACCGGGGCTTTTGCCGAGGCCTTCGAGACGGAGCCTGAGCGCGAGCGGGAATTGCAGCGCCTCATCCAAGGCGCCCAACAGGCCCGCGCTCTGGGCTTGAAGGTGAATGCCGGCCATGGCCTGAATTACCAAAACCTTCCCTTGCTCCATCGCGTCCCCCATTTGGTCGAACTGAACATCGGCCATAGCATCGTGAGCCGCTCTATCCTCGTTGGGCTGGAAACCGCTGTGAGAGAAATGTTGCGGCTCATGGAGGGATACTCCGCTTGAGGCGCAACGCCAAGAATGGCCAAAAACCCCATGATCCTCGGCGTAGGCATCGACATCATTGAGGTGAGCCGTATCGAGGCCTCTTACAAAAAATTCGGCGAGCGGTTCCTCAACCGAATCCTCCATCCTCAGGAAATCAGTTACTGCCTGTCGCACCGCGCGCCGGGGCCGTTTCTCGCCGGACGATTTGCCGCCAAGGAGGCCATCTCGAAGGCCTTCGGCACCGGCATTGGGGCGCAGCTTGCCTGGCGGGACATGGAAGTAGCCCGCAAGCAGACAGGCGAGCCATTTGTCATCTTGCACGAAGGCGGCCAGGCCCTCTTGCAGGCGCGCGGGGCCCAGGCAGTGCTCATCAGCATCAGCCACACGCAGGTCCACGCCACCGCCGTAGCTATCCTGGAAGGCCTTTAGCGCTTTGTTGTAGGAGCCGACGTGAGGAGGCTCTGATTCATGGAGAAGCCATTTGAAATTTAAGCCTCCTCACGTGGACTCCTGCAATTTTAAGACGCTTAGACATACCGGCAAGCTGTGCTATTCTTTTGGCATGAGCAATGTCAACATGAAGGGATTGGCAGGCGCGCTGCTCACCTCTCTGGCGCTAAGCGGTTGCTCGCGCGCAGGCCCTATTACATCGAGCACAGCGCCCATTGCTTCAATTCCGCCAAGCCATGCCGTTATGACTAATTTCCAAAAACCGTCTCAAACGGAGCTGCAAAAGGAACTCACCCCGATGCAATACGCGGTCACGCAGCAGTCCCACACCGAACCCCCGTTTGGCAATGAATACTGGGACAATAAAAAACCGGGCATCTATGTGGATATTGTGTCGGGCAAACCGTTGTTCAGCTCGCTGGACAAATTTGATTCCGGGTGCGGCTGGCCCAGCTTTACCCAGCCGGTGGCTCAGAACGAAATCGTCGAGCACCACGATAGCTCCCTCGGCGTGCAGCGCACTGAAGTCCGTTCCAAAACCGCCGATTCACACCTGGGCCATGTGTTCGAAGATGGCCCAGGGCCGACTCATCTGCGCTACTGCATTAACTCCGCCTCGCTGAGATTCATTCCACTCGACCAGATGGAAAAGCTGGGCTACGGCGATTTTCTCGAGCCATTCATCAAAGCCGGGCTTTACAAGCTGGCCGCAAAGCCGGCAAGCGAGACAGCCAAACAATAACCAGTCATGCTCGTGGTGCATGTCCAAGTCCGTGTCAAGCCGGACACGGTCGAGGCCTTTAAGCACGCTTCAATGCTCAATGCCCGCGAGAGTGTAAAGGAGCCGGGCATCGCTCGCTTTGATGTCGTGCAGCAACAGGAGGACCCGACCCGGTTTGTTCTGATCGAGGCATACCGCGATGCCGGCGCGCCTGCCGCCCACAAAGAAACTCCCCATTACAAGGCCTGGCGCGATGCGGTCGCCCCTATGATGGCCGAGCCGCGGTCGAGCGTGAAATACCAAAACACTTTTCCGGCCGACCCGGACTGGTGACGGACCGGTTCGCACGGTCCGCTTGCCATATATGTCCTTCGAATTCGCAACCGCTGCGCGAATTGTTTTCGGAGCAAGGCGCTTGGAGGAGGCCGGCTCGTTTGCCAAAGCTTGGGGGCACCGGGCGCTGATCGTCACCGGCCAAAATCCCCTTCGCGCCAAGCGTTTGATGGCACTGCTGGCAGACAGCGGCGTCAGCTCGGTTCCATTTGCAATCGAGGGAGAACCAAAAGTCTCGACGGTCCAGATGGGAGTATCCAAGGCCAAAGAGGCGGAATGCGAGCTGGTCATCAGCATGGGCGGCGGCAGCGCGATTGATGCCGGCAAAGCCGTGGCCGCGATGCTCACCAATGAGGGCGAGTTGCTCGATTATCTCGAAGTGATTGGCCGAGGCCAAACTCAGACTCGCCCCTCGGCCCCGTTCATGGCCATTCCAACGACAGCCGGGACCGGTTCGGAGGTTACCCGCAACGCGGTGCTCAGCGCGCCGGAACATCGCCTCAAGGTGAGTATGCGCAGCCAATGGATGCTGCCCGGTCTCGCGTTAGTGGACCCCGAACTCACTCACGGTCTGCCACCCGCAATGACTGCCAGCACCGGCCTGGATGCCCTCACGCAACTTATCGAGCCATACGTCTCAAGTCGCGCCAACCCGCTGACGGACCCCATCTGCGTCGAGGGGATGGGCCGCGTAGCGCGTTCGTTGCGTCCCGCGTTCAATGACGGGCACAATCCCGCCGCTCGCCATGACATGGCGGTTGCGAGCCTGTTTGGCGGCTTAGCTCTCGCCAATGCCGGCCTGGGGGCTGTTCATGGATTGGCGGGCCCAATCGGCGGCATGTTCCCGGCGCCCCATGGGGCGGTTTGCGCTGCGCTGTTGCCTCACGTATTTGAAATGAACCTCCGCGCATTGCGTCAACGACAGCCCGCTTGCGAGGCAGTCAACCGATTCGAAACCGTCGCCCGGCTCTTGACGGGAAAACCCGCAGCCAAAGCCGAACAAGGCTCCGATTGGCTGCGCGAACTGGTAAATGACCTGCGAATACCTGGTCTGAGCGCCTATGGCCTCTCGCCGGCGCACACAAGTGAGGTGGTCTCCAAAGCCGCCAAAGCCAGCAGCATGAAAGCCAACCCCCTTGTGCTCACCCCGGAAGAACTCAGCGAGGCGCTCGAACACGCACTGTGAATCCCCCTCTTTGTAGGTAGGGAGATGACGCGGCAGTTTCCATCGGATTGGCTTGATCCATGACCCCAAACCGGGTGAGATCGTTGAGTTTATGAGAATTGTTTCGATTCTGACTATCGCCTTGGGCTTGCACCTGGCCAGCCTGTTCACCGCCGCCGCTCAAGCCCAAGAGGACGGCCTCGATACGGCCAAAAAGGCTTCCGATACCTTTATTTCCCTTTGGTGCAGTCCTTACACCAACGGATTGCTTTCCCAATTAATCAAAGGCAGTTGGTACAAACCGGAGGAAGCCGACGACATCGCGACCCAGACCGAGAGCGAGCGTCAGAAGCTCACCACGGCCCAGGACCGTACCGACGGCGACCACCTGGCTGTTCCTTACGAATTTCTGGGTTCCAAAAGACTCGGGTTGAGCACCGCCAAATTGGTTTATCTCGAAAAATACAAACGCAACATCATCCCGTGGACCTTCGCGTTTTACAAAGCGCGTCAGGACTGGAAGATCGCAGCCATTCAGGAAGGCGACTTGGCCAAGGATGACGTCCTATCCATGGCCGTGGACGCCTCCACGAACGCCGAACAGCCGCTGAAAATTGCAGACAGTTTTATGAAAGAACTCACCAGCGGCAACGAAAGCAATGCCTGGAGCGCGCTCGTGCTCACCTACTGGGCCAAACCCCAGGACGCAGCTTCAACGGCTGAACGAATTGCCTCAACCTATCGCAGTAAACGCGCCCTGGCCGAGTTGAACCTTGGCAATCAACTGCCGGGCAGCTTCGAGCGGCTGTCCGTCAAACGCATTGGCCGTAGCCTCCTGAATATCGTTTATGTGGAAAGGCATGTGTGGGGTTGTTTGCCCCTTAAACTGATGTTTTACAAGCCGCAGAACGATTGGAAGCTTTGCGAGGCCGGCTTCGCCGATGCGGTCTCTACGGAAGAAGTGCGCGAGTCGATGGCGGTAAGCCCCGCCGACCCGGCCCATCTCGTTATCGGAGGGACGAGTTCCGCAAGGCCCTGATCCTCGCTACCTGTTCTCGGGCTCTGATCGGCGCGCGCGCGGCCTCTGTTCCACGCTGCCGTCGCAATGAATGACGCCGCCGTGAATGGGGCACACAGCCAGGACTTGGTCCGGATGGCTTTCATTCACATTGCTTCCAGTCCTGAGTTGGTAACTCACGTTGATCGACTGCAAATTATGCCAGGTAAACGCCCGCTGCTTCGTTCTATCCCCGGGGCAAACCAATATAAAGGGGCTGCTTAATTCATTCGAAAGAACCGAGAAATGCACTGCGGCATTCCGGTCGAAACCATCCGGCCCAGGCGAGCACAGTTCCAAGGTGCCCCCGCTATTCGTACTGACATTGAAAGGATACTGGCCGTTATGGTCCAAAGCCCACGTTTTGAACGCCAGCCCGATTTGTTTCATCTGGTTGGCGCACTGGATGGATTGCGCCCGTTCTTTGGCTCGTGAAAGGGCGGGCAGAAATAAAGCTACCAGAATAAACGTCATAAAAAACCCAACGTAGCCCAATACGAATCCCGCGACCGCCAAACCGGAGCCCCCGTAGGTTTGGGGCGAACGCCGCGCGCGAGAATAGGCGATATGGCCGCAGATAATGGCCGGTATCCCTGTGACGAAACCAAAACAAACCAGCGAAAGAATACCAAGGATCAGGCTCGTAATCGCAAGCCCCGAGGCTTGCCCAACCGCAGGGGCTTGCGCCCCGCCAGCCACCGTCGCGGACGCCGAACTCGCAGTAAAAATGGTCTGAAGTTCCGGAATCCCCCAGGCCGTTATCCATTCTCCACCGCCTTCTTCCCTGACTCGGCTCTGGGCGTTGACCCGGCCTTGCGACACCCAGGCCTTCAATTGGTCCAACCCTATCGGCCCGTATTCTTTCCCGTCCGCTCCAATGACTTTATACATGGTTCTCCTCTCCCGCTTTTGAGGATTAGAATAGCGCCAACCCGCCCCAGCCGTCAATCAAAAGTGTCTAACGCGACTCGTCTCCAATCCATTAAACCCATCAGGTCGGTAAATGGGAGGAAGTCACGAAAATGAGCGGAGCGATCAAGGGGATATAATACATTCACATACCCTGTTGAAAAAACTGTTTCACTGGCTTTTCCGGCCAGTTGAAACTAACCTCTTGCGGCAGGTTTATTTGTAAGAAAGGCATGGAAACAGGAACCTCAGAGCCGCCACCGCCAAGCTTGGCAAAACGGGTGCTGGTCGGACGCAACCCGCGAAATACGCTGGTCCGGGCGGTTGTCTGGGTGGTAGTTCTGGTCATTATCGCCAAATTCGTTCTGGTGCCCATTCGGGTCCAGGGAATCAGCATGCTGCCGACTTTCCCCAGCAAAGGGATTAAATTCATCAACTGTTGCGCTTACCTGTTCCATCCCCCGCAGCGTGGCGACATCGTGGCCATTGAGACTACCGGGCGCCATGTGATGTTGTGCAAGCGCATCATCGGTTTGCCGGGCGAAACCATCGCATTCCACGAGGGCCGCGTGCTGATCAACGGGGAACCGCTCTCCGAACCCTATGTGAAATTTCCCTGCAACTGGGAACAGCCGTCCGAATTGATTGGGCCGGACGAATACTATGTCGTAGGCGATAATCGAAGCATGGACTTCTTCCAACACGATCAGGGCCGGGCCGACCGGCACAAGATCGTGGGCAAGGTGGTTCCATGACGCGCTGGCTCCTGCGCGCCGGCCTGCTCGCCCTCCTGATTCTCCTGGGAGTCTGGGGCTACCACTTCTTCTTCCCGACGCCGCAAGATGCCATCCGCCGGCAGTTGACAGCGCTGGCAAAAACGGCCTCCATCGCGCCCAATGAATCACGTTTCGCGCGGGCGGCCAACGCCATGAAACTGATCGGGTTCTTTTCTCCAGACGTGCAAATCAAGGTGGATATCCCCGGAAGCTCGCCGCGCACTTTTGACGGTCTGGACGACGTCCGCACAGCGGCTTTGGCGGCGGGCAACACCCTCTCCAGTCTTTCGGTTGAATTTCTCGATGTGAATGTCGAGGTCGCCCCCGATAAGCAATCGGCCATTGCGCAGCTTACTGCCAAAGCCGTCATCCCCGGACAGACCACCCCCGAAATCCAGGAACTCAAGATCGCACTCAAGAAAAATGGCCGTGACTGGCTGGTAACCCGCGCCGAGACCATGCGGACACTGCGTTGACAACGCGCAGGAAGCGGCAGATTAAAGGAGTAGTTCATGTTTGGGGTTCGTCAGCAAAATCGAATTGCCGGCCATCCCATCGTCCTCGTTCTCATCCTCGAAAGTCCTGAAAAATCGAGGGGAGGACGAGAAGAAGAGGGAACCGATCATTTTCAACGCGCCCTGAGGTTCAACATTTACGCTGCCCGGGCATCCAAAAAGGCCTTGAGTTCCGCTGCGGCTTTGCCGCCAAAACCTGGGATTCGGCTAATCTGCTCGACTGTCGCCAAACGAATGCGCTGAACTGAACCGAATTTCTTGAGGAGGGCGGCTTTGCGTTGTTGACCGATATTGGGGAACTCGTCGAGGATACTTTCGGAGATTTTTTTCAGGCGCAACGCGGCGTTGTATGTATTGGCGAAGCGATGGGATTCGTCGCGCACGCGCTGCAACAGTTTCAACGCCCCGCTGTCATGGGAAAGCCGAAGCGCCTCTTTCTGGCCTGGGCGATAGATTTCTTCGAATTCCTTGGCAAGCCCGATGACGGGGATATGAGTCAAACCGAGTCTTTCGAGTTCGGCCAGCGCGGCGCTGAGCTGGCCTTTGCCGCCGTCAATCAGGATGAGGTCGGGCAAAGCGGGCTTCGGTTTGGTTGCGGCATTTGAGGTTTCAGTTTTTGAGGTGTCCGGCGGCTTCGAGGGCTCAAGGACTTGCGATGCGGTTTGGTCGGGGGCGCCTTCTGGTTTTGGGGATGTCTCCTTTAAAATGCGGGTGTATCTGCGCCGGACCACCTCGGCGATGGAGGCGAAATCGTCCTGGCCTTCGACGGTTTTGATCCGGAACCGCCGGTAATTGACGCGGTCTGGCCGGCCGAGCCGGAAGCTGACCAAGGAGGCGACTTTAAAGGTACCACTGATATTGGAGATATCGAAGCCTTCGATGCGCACCGGGGGCGAGGGCAAACCGAGAGCCTGGGCGAGTTGGGCCAGGTCGCGATCCGCGTCGAGGGCCAGGGGCAGGCTGTAGGGGATGCGCGCGAAGCGGTTGACTTTGCCGGTGGTGCGGCGCAAATCGCGCAGGAGATCGCGCAGGTCGGCGGCGCGTTCGTAATCCTGCGCCGCAGCGGCCTTTTTCATTTGCTCTTCGAGTTGTTGTTGCATCTCCTGGCATTGGCCTTCGAGGAAATCGGACGCCGCGCGCACCTGTTCGAGATACTGATCGCGGGAGACGTTGCCAATGCAGGGAGCGGTGCAGTACTTCAAATGCGCGTAGAGGCAATGCCGGTAGTCCCGCTCGTTGGGGGTCAGGGGACGGCAGCCGCGCAAATGGAATTGGCGGCGGACCAGCGCGAGGGTGCTGCGGAGCGCGCCGGAGTTGGGGAACGGACCGAAGTAGCGGGCGCCGTCATCCTGCTTGAGCCGGGTGAGGGTGAAGCGAGGGATGGGGTCGTTGAGGTTCACTTTGAGCAGGAGAAAGCGTTTATCATCGCGGAAACTGACGTTGTAGCGTGGATGAAATTCCTTGATGAGCTTGCCTTCCAGCAGGAGCGCCTCGGGTTCGCTGCGGACCACGTGAAAATCAAAATCCTGAATGGCCTCCACCAGCGCCTGGAATTTCAGGTCCCACCCCATCCGCCGCGAGGGATGAAAGTACTGGCTGACGCGCTTGCGCAGGTCCCTGGCCTTGCCGACATAAATGACGGTGCCGAACCGGTCGCGCATGAGATAGATGCCCGGTTTGTGGGGGAGGGTGCCCACCTTGCTGCGGATGTTGTCGGCCACTGACATGCCATTTATATTCTACAGGCCAACCTGCGTGGGTGGCAAGGGGGCGGGGAAGGAGGAAGGATGAGGGATGAAGGAATGAACCGAACAGGAACCAGGAAATCAGGTTTTCATTTTGTGAAATATCTGTACCTTTGCGCCCATGACTTTACTGGAGCAGGCGATTGATGAAGCGGTGGGCACTCTCAAAGCGCTGACTGTCCTGGAAGAACCGTTAGGGCGGGCGGCGGACATGGTGGCGCGCTGCCTGACGACGGGGCACAAGCTGCTGGTCTGCGGCAACGGGGGGAGCGCTTCAGACGCCACACATCTGGCCACGGAGTTCCTGTGCCGTTATCGCGAGGACCGCCGCCCCTATCCCGCCGTGTCGCTGACGGCCAATGGCGAGTACATGACAGCCGTGTGCAATGATTATGATGCCAGCGAAATCTTCGCCCGGCAGGTCTGGGGCCTGGGCCAGAAAGGCGACCTGCTCGTTGCCTTTTCAACCAGCGGCAAATCACGGAATGTGGCGCGCGCGATTGAGGAGGCCCGGCGCATGGGGCTGGAAAGCATCTGTTTTCTCGGGCGCGACGGCGGGTTCACCAAAGGGATGGCCACTCTCGACCTCGTGGCCCCCGGCGCTTCCACCGCCCGGATTCAGGAAGCGCACAAGCTCCTTTTCCACGTGCTCTGCGAGAGGGTCGAGCAGAGTCTGCCTTCGTGACCTTTCATTATGGCTTACCAGGAAAAACAACTGCAGGAGATTTCGAAAAAGTTCCAAATCTACGGCGAAATCCTCCACGCCGAAACGTTGAAGATTGGGCACATTAACGAGACGTACACCGCCACATACGATCAGGGCGGCACGCGGGTGCGTTACATTCATCAGAAGATTAACAAGAGTGTGTTCAAAAACCCGGCATCGGTGATGAAGAATGTGATGCGGGTCACCACGCATCTGCGCAAGAAGCTGGAAAGCCGCAACGCGCGCGATCTCACCCGGCGCTCGTTGGTGGTTATCCCCACCCGGGATGGGAAGTCCTTTTTCCAGAACGGCGGGAGCGAGGTGTGGCGGACGTTTGTTTTTGTGGAAGGGGTTGAGACATACGAAGCGGTGCAGTCGCCTCAGCAGGCTTACCAGGCGGGCCGGGCCTTCGGCGAGTTTCAGCATTCGCTGGTCGATTTGCCCGGGGAACGGCTGTTTGAGACGATCCCCAATTTCCACCATACCCGCAAGCGCTTCGGCGCGCTCCAGCAAGCCATCCAAAACGACCACTACAACCGCGCCAAAGACGCCCAGGCAGAAATCCGGTTTGCGCTGAACCACGAACCGGTGGTCGATGTGATTTTAAACGCCATGGCCAAGGGGCGCATCCCGGAGCGGATTACGCATAATGACACCAAGTTCAACAATGTGATGCTCGACGTGTTGACCGGCGAGGCCATGTGCATCGTGGACCTGGATACCGTCATGCCTGGATGCGCTTTGTATGATTTTGGCGACATGGTCCGCACGACCACCAGCCCAACTCTCGAAGACGAACTGGACCTGTCGAAGGTCAAAATGCAAATGCCGATGTTCAAGAAGCTGGCTGAGGGCTATCTCTCAACCGCCGGCCAATTCCTCACCAAGGCCGAGAAATCGCACATCGCGTTTTCCGGCAAGCTGATCACCTTCGAGATTGGTTTGCGGTTCCTGACGGATTTCCTCAGCGGGGACACTTATTTCCGCATCCATCGGCCAGCCCACAATCTCGACCGCTGCCGGACGCAATTCAAACTGGTTGAGTCGATCGAACGGCACGAAGAGGCAATGCAAAATTACGCGGACCGGCTTTAAGCGCGATTGGGGCACCTGAATGAAAATTAAAATCGTTCCCGGTTCGGTAACGACTCCGAAAGGGTTCATGGCCTCCGGCGTATTTTGCGATATCAAGCGCCTGGGCACCGGGAAAGGCTCAGACAAAGGACACAAGCGGGACCTCGCCCTCATTGTTTCGGAGGCGCCCGCCGCCCTCGCCGGCATGTTCACCACCAACCAGGTCTGCGCCGCCCCGGTCAAGCTGTGCCTGGCGCGCATCGGCCAAGGCCGCGCCCGCGCCATCGTCGTCAACTCCGGCAATGCCAATGCCTGCACCGGCAAGCAGGGAATGCAAGACGCCCTCGATATGGCCGCCTTTGCTGAACAAGCCCTGGACTTGCCGCGCGGTTCGGCATTGGTCGGTTCCACGGGCCGAATTGGTGTGCCATTGCCGATGGACAATGTGCGGGCTGGGATTATCGAAGCCGCCGTTGAACTGGGCTCCTCTGCGGCTCACGCGGCGCAGGCTGCCGAAGCCATCATGACCAGCGATACGCGGGCCAAACAAATCGCAGTCGAGTTCAAATTGTCGGGCCGGACCGTCCGCCTTGGGGGCATTTGCAAAGGGGCCGGTATGATCCAGCCGGGGATGAGCGCCAACGCGGCGCGGCCTGCGGCCCGCCCGCTGCATGCCACCATGCTTTGCTTCTTAACAACCGATGCGGCCATCCAATCCGCCGCGTTGCGAGCCACATTGCGCGAGGCGGTGGCATTGAGCTTCAATCGCATTACAGTCGATGGAGACATGAGCACCAATGACACGGTGCTCGTGCTTGCAAATGGCCTGGCAGGAAATCCGCCCGTCAGAATCAACGCAAAAGGGCGAGCCAAAGCGCCGGGGCCCGCGCGGTCCCTGTTTCAGGCTGCGCTCAACCAGGTTTGTCTCGAATTGGCCAAGATGATCGTGCGCGATGGCGAAGGCGTTTCGCGGTTCGTCACCGTGCGCGTCCGTGGCGCCCGGAGCGCAGCCGAGGCGGACGCGGCGGCGCGAGCGGTGGCCAATAGCGCCCTGGTAAAGACAAGCTGGCATGGAGGCGACCCGAACTGGGGGCGCATCATCGACGCCCTCGGCTATAGCCGCGCCAAAGTCATCGAGGAGAAAGTCGATATCGGCTACAGCGCCCCGGGAGCGCCCCGGATTGTTTGGAGCCTCAAACAAGGCCAGCCCACCCGGACGAGCTTTGAAGCCCTTTGCGCCGCTGTGGCTGGGAAGGAATTTGACCTGCACATAAACCTCAATATCGGGCCGGCTGGCGCCCTCATGTACGCCGCCGACCTGACCGAGGAATACGTCGAATTCAATAAAGGCGACGTCAATGACCCGGCCTCGTTGGGCGGGTGATGGGGACAAAAAGCAAGGCGCAGTCAGCGGAGACTGCGCCTAAAACAGAAAGGCTCTAAACTACGGTGTTAGCTTTACACGCTGCCGTGGCTGGTGCAATCCAGTGCAGACCTGGAAATCAGGCCGGGGTTTCACCGGGGAATCATCTTTCGAACCTCATCCCATCTTCTTCTTTGCTTCCTCGGGCACCTCGACTTTTGTGGAACCGACATTTTTAATTTCAACTGTAGTCGTGCGGTCCACGTCGCGGTCATTGCCATTGAAACTGACCGTTCCCTTCACATGCACGGCGTACTTCGAGAGCAAACCATCCTTGACCCAGAATTTCGCTGTCCCTTTGGCGCCGCTAATCTCGGGCCCATTTCCGCCGCGTCCGCCGAAGCGCAATTGTGATTTAGCGCCCTCTTCGTTCAGGTCTCCCGAATAAACGTCGCCGTCCTGTTTCAGGTCGGTGGTGTTGGCCAGCAGGTCCTGGACTTGGGTGGCCGGTCCTTTGAAATTTTGCAAACGCCGCGCCATGAACATTGCCGGGCCGCGGTCTCCGCCCGCTGCGTCGGCCATCGACACCCAGCCGTCCTCGGTTTTAATGGCGCCTTTGTTCCCCGTTTTAACCGCCTCGATGGTATTGTCCCGCATCGTCATGGACATCCAGACGGCGCCGCCCTTCTCAATTTTGCCCTCCGCTGAGGCAGGGCCGAAGCCGCCGCCATTGGCATTCTCCATCGTTTGTTTCCAGCTATAGTTGTCCTGGTCTGCGAGCTTTTTAGCTGCGTTGGTGACGTCGTCCTTGGGTTCAGCGGCCATGAGAGAGCTGGCGACCAAGGCCAATGAGCTGATAAGTATGCATGTTTTCATAAAGGTGGGGTTTGTCTTCGTTTATTGAAGGTATGCTAAACGGATAACCGTTACAGACGCATAAAGGCTAACCATGAACCCTGGCCCCTGGCAAGAGGAAAAGCCCGTAGGACGGGGTCCCTGCCTGCATTCCCCGGTTCAAGGGTTCTTTAGCTGAGGTTTTAGGCGCGCCACTCGGGCTTGCGTTCTGGCTTTGCCTGGGCCAAGGCCCGGCGGACACCCTCAGCATCAAAATCTGCCGCGTAAACGGGCGTTCCCGGTTGCTGACGCCAGGATTCGTCCAGTCCACCTGCGTCCACGGGGTCAAAGCCGATGTCGTTGACCAGCTTCATCACTGTTTCTTTGGCTTTGGCATCGTCGCCAGCGACAGGCAGGGCAATTCGACCCGGAGTTCCTGGAGGTTTGCCTCGATTCGCCAGGTGTTCGGCGTAAATATTATTGAACACCTTAATGACCGGGCGGCCCAGTTGTTGTTCCACCCAGCGGCTTTCAACTAATCCATTCTCAATGCCCTCGATTTTCCTATCCCGTTGTCGCGGGTAGTAATTGCCGGTATCAATAACAATCAGGTTGGCAGGCGCGTCTTTGAACAGTCCCCGCGGGAGGTCCGGAATTCTGCCTTCCGGAATGGTGACGACCACCAAGTCGCGCCCGCGTGGCGCCTCATCGACCGTCACAGCTTTAGCGCCGGTCTCCTTTGCAAAATCGGCAAGGGTTGCAGGGCCTCGCGAGTTGGCCATTACCACATCGTGTCCCAAACGGGTGAAATGACGGATGAGAGCCCTGCCAATGTTCCCCGCTCCAATGATTCCAATTTTCACTTTTTCATTCATACCTGTTACCCTTCACAACAAATGAACCACCAACCTTCGGAAAAGCTCGTTTAGGCAACCACATTTCACAAGCCCCCCGAGCCCATTTGCTCTCATTTCAGGCTTGCCTTTTGCCGCAACGCCCCGGACATTGCACGTCCTATTTATGCAAGCAAAAGCAGCACAATTGCCACTCTCGGACAGGTTATTGGGGTGGTTCGAAACGAATAAGAAAGCAGCCCTTTGGGGTGGGGCAGCGATCATTTTGGCTGGGCTGGTGATTGGTTTTTTTAACTGGCAACATGAACAAAAGGAATTAGCCGCCAGTGAGGCCCTATCGCGGGTGGCCTCCGGGCAGCTTGGCCAGGCGCAGCGTTCCGATATGGCCCAGGCCTACTTGAAAGTCGAGGCCACTTATCCCAATTCTTCCGCTGCTGCGCGCGCCTCGCTGTTGGCCGCCGGGAGCTTCTTCGTCGCGGGCAACTATTCTGAAGCGCAGGCAGAGTTCGAGCGTTTTATCCGGGATTATCACGACAACCCTTTGTTGGGTGAGGCGCAATTAGGGGTGGCGACTTGCCTTGACGCTGAAGGCAAAACCGACCCGGCCATCGCGGCCTACAAGGACCTTATCGCGCGGCACACGGGGGAGGCCTTTATTCCGCAGGCTAAGTTCTCCCTGGCACGCCTGTACATGGCGCAGAATAAACCCGACCAGGCCCGCGACCTCCTGGAAGAAGTCGAGCGGACAGACCCCTTTTACGGCCCCGAAGCCGGCATGCGAATCGAGGAGATCAATGCGAAATTCCCCAAAGCCGCTTCACCTGCGGCCAGCTTGACTGCCCCCGTGTCGCCTGCGGTTGGCATTCCGCCCATATCGGGTTCAAACGTTCCCGCGCGCTCGGAGACCAAATAATTGATGAAGTTGACCATCATCGGGACTGGCTACGTCGGTCTGGTGACCGGCGCCTGCTTTGCAGAGGTGGGTCATCGGGTCATCTGTGTCGATAACGATGCGGCCAAAGTTCAGGTCCTTCAGGCCGGGGGCATTCCCATCTACGAGCCGGGTCTTAAGGAATTAGTGGCTCGCAATGCCGGTTGCGGGCGTTTGACCTTTACCAACAGCACGTCCGATGGCGTTGATAGCTCGGACGTCATCTTCATCGCAGTCCCAACACCGCCCCAGGCGGACGGGTCTGTCGATTTGAGTTTCATTGAGAAAGTGGCGCGCGAAATAGCCGCTTCGATGACCGGCTATAAGATCGTCGTGGATAAAAGCACGGTGCCGGTTCAAACCGGCGACAAGGTGGCTGAAACCATCAAGCGCTATTGCAAGGCCAAGGTCGATTTCGATGTGGTCAGCAACCCCGAGTTTCTGCGGGAAGGTTTTGCCGTCGAGGACCTGATGAAGCCGGACCGGATCGTCGTTGGGGTTCGCTCCCAGCGGCCTGTCCCAGCAATGAGGGAGATTTACGCGCCCTTTAAAGCGCCAGTGATTGTGACGGACATCAACTCCGCCGAACTCATCAAGCATGCCTCCAATTCGTTCCTGGCCCTGAAGATTTCGTACATCAACGCCATTTCAGTCCTCTGTGAAGCCACGGGGGCCAACGTTCAGGAGGTCGCCAATGGCATGGGCATGGACGACCGCATCGGGCGGCGGTTCTTGAATGCGTCCCTTGGGTTCGGCGGGAGCTGTTTTCCCAAGGACCTGAGCGCCTTTGTTAAAATCGCCGAGCAGGTCGGCTACAATTTCGGGCTGCTCAAAGAGGTCCAGACGATTAACGCCGAGCAGATGAACCGGTTCATTAAAAAGATCAGCGATACACTTTGGGTGCTGAAAGATAAGCGGATTGGCGTGCTCGGCCTGGCTTTTAAGCAAAACACCGACGACGTGCGGATGTCGCCCGCCATTGAGTTATGCCAACGGCTCCAAAAGGAAGGCGCCCTCCTGCGCGTCCATGATCCCAAGGCTATGGACAAAGCCAGGCTGCTCCTTAAGGACGTGGCCTTTGTCCAAGACATGAACGAGGTGGCCGATGGCTGTGATGCCCTGGTGGTGGCCACCGAATGGGAGGAATTCAAAAAGCTGGACCTGGACCATGCCCGCAAGGCCCTCACACATCCCATTATGTTCGATGGTCGCAATCTGTTCGACCCTGCGGAAATGGAGCGCCTTGGGTTTATCTATAAGAGCATCGGACGCTGAACTTTGGAGTGCGGCGGCAAGCGAAGCGCGACGCCGCTTTGGAACTGGCCGCGTGCCGGCAAAAGCACCGTCGATGCTGCCCTTTGCCGGCGCACTCCAAAAGAGCCGGCATCCGCTGTGATTTGCATGATTGACGTTGCAGCCGGTTTAATCTTTCACGAAAGCCGCCTTTTGATTACCCAGCGTTTTTCCGGGGCTCACCTGGGGGACCTGTGGGAGTTTCCGGGCGGCAAGCGAGAGCCGGGAGAAAGTTTCGAGGATTGTTTGGTGCGCGAGCTGCGTGAGGAGCTGGGCATCGAGGTGGCAGTGGGCAGATTGGTCGAGGACATTATGCATGCGTATGCTGAAAAGACGGTGCGCCTGCGCTTTTATTGCTGTGCGTTGCGGGGGCAGGAGCCGCAGCCCCTTGGCTGCCAGGCGATGAAGTGGATTCGTGCAGCCGAATTCGCCGACTACAGATTTCCTGCAGCCGATGGCCGTTTGCTGGAAAAGCTAAGGCAGGATATGGGGCTCTGGAAGTGACGAGGACATCCGCGTTCATGGGGGAAAGGGACGGTGAGAAGCCAACCGCTAATCTTTGGTAATTGAACGGACCTTTCTTGGAAAATGCCATCATTGC
>DASYZB010000112.1 GCA_035946615.1 Verrucomicrobiia bacterium | reverse complement strand
GTTTCCCCCCCCGCGCACACAAACTTTTTCCCCTTTTTCCTCCCCGGACCGGCCACCGGCCTCTGACAACCGTTCCACCGGCCACCGACAACCGACAACCGACAACCGACAACCGCCCACTTTCGCCGTCCCACATCCCTTCGCGTTCATTGACTCCATTCGCGGTTTGTCGCACCTGACGGATACCTGACGGATACCTGACGGCAAATTGACGGATAAATTTGAAAAAAATGCCCATCTTTCTGTGTTCCTGACGGGTTGACGGCAAAAAGTGGGGGTGAGGGTGTGTCCCCCCCTCTTTTCGCCGCCTCCGATGTGTTCGATGTTCGCCTGAGGGTGTCCCCCCTCTTTCGCGCCTGGCTATCGGCGGATAATTGACCATTTGCCATGTGGGATTTGCCATTTCGGCTATCGACCCCCGCTGAAATCTCAATTCTCAAACTTGCAAGCTCTCCCGACCCCGGCACCTCCGTCTCTTCTCTCCCTCACCACATTAAGCCAAATTAAGCCAAATTAAAGTAAATTAAGGTAAATTAAGCTATAAACTGCCCCCCTCACATCCACTCGGTGGTCTTCTTTCAAAATCAATGTCAAACTTCATCATCGCCCCCCCCACCTCAAGAACCGGAACCAACCGGAGGTAATCGGAGGTAATCGGAACCAATCGGAGGCAAAACGAATCGACTGGCCTCTCTTACCTTCCTTCGCAACGCGTTTGACCGGGCCACCCTGCCACCAGCCAACCGGAACCGCCTTAAGCCAGCCTGACGTTCAATATTCGACGTTCAATGTTGACCGCCTCCCTCCCCACAGATTGCGCCAAATTGCAGTTAGTTGCGCGAAATTGCAGCTAATTGCGCCAAATTGCACTTCATTCTTTCAAGCGCCCCCCCCTTCGATCTTGAATGTTCCACGTTCAGCGTTCGATGTTCAGGTTGAACCCCGAGACCTGCCCCTAACCCCGCTTGACTCAAGTTGGCCCCCTCCGCTCTTCACCAAAAACCCGAGTCAACCGCAGTCAACCCCTCCATATCGCTAGATAACGGTAAATAATGGTAACTAACGCTATTTTTTAATACTTCAGTTTCCCTGCTGTTCCTCCCTTGAACCTCCAACATTCGAACCTCGCCTCCCCAGCCCCGCCCTCCATGATGGTTACTAACACCAAATCACGGTGCGTTCTGGGCTGCGGCTTTCAGTTCCAGTCGGCGAGGATCTTTTCGGCTTTTGTTACCTCCTCATCCAAACCCGTGAAGTGAAAACGCAATTTGCCGGCTCGCCGAGTGACCTCGACCTTGATGGACGACAGCCCGCTGCGCTGCATTCGCAAACGGAGTTGTTTATGAGCTTCGTGAATCCCGTGGTGTTGGAGACTATTCATGCTCCAGGGTCAACGCGCGCGCGGCGGAAGGCAATAGCAAAAGCGTTGGAGTGCGGAGGCATTCGTTTTACGTTCGCCGTGCAGAATGCAGGGCGGTTCAGCGCGAGCGCGGCTATGAAGGGCGAAAAGCTCAACTTAAGGATAAAAAACCTGGAACGCTAATTCATCTGCCATCGATGCCTTTCAGATACGCCAGAATGAGCTCAGGCAGGTCGCTGCTGTAGCCCCCTTCCAGAAGGCTGAAAATCGGCGCGCCTATCCCCCGAATCAATTGGCCCAGCCAATAAAAATCCTCTGTCTCAAGAGTTTCCTGGGCCAGCGGGTCGCGCGCGTAACAGTCGAATCCCGCCGAGACGGCGACCAGGTCAGGTTTCAACGATTGCAGATGCTCGAAGGCGCTCGACAGAATGTGGCGGTACTCGCTTCGAGGTGTTTGTGGCGGGACCGGGTAATTAAAACAGTTGTTGCCGATATTCCTCGCGCCCGTGCCGGGGTAGCACGGGAACTGGTGGATGGAAATAAACGCGGTTCCCGGCTGGTTCATGAGGATGGCCTCGGTTCCATTGCCATGGTGGACATCGAAATCGAAGATAGCGACCAGGCGAGCGCCGGTGGCGAGGGCTTCCAAGGCGGCGATTGCGATGTTGTTCAGGTAACAAAACCCCATCGCCTTCGAGCGCGTGGCATGGTGGCCCGGTGGGCGCATGAGGCTGAAAACATTCTCCCCCTCGCGGGCTGCCTGCAGGGCGGCAAGCGCTGCGCCAACAGACGCCCGCGCATAGCTTGCGATTTGCGGAAAGAACGGCGTGTCCGGGTCGAAATCCTGGCGCTGGCCAAGGCGGGCGAGATGCTCGGGCGAGTGGGCGCGCAGGAGCGCCTCGTCATTGACCGGCAGCGGCGAGGCCCAAGTCAGGGGCAGTTCGCTCTGCGCGCGCAGTCTCGCCACGCTCCTGCCAATGCGCTCGGGCCGTTCGGGATGGCCCGGGCAAACGTAGCCGGTGCAATGCTCGTCCGTGATAATCTTCATGAGATTTCGAACTGCCGGTGATTCCGACCATTTGCCGCCGCATACCAACGGCCCAAAGTCTCTCTTCAGAACGAGAGAAATTTCAGGACCTGGACTTCGTTCTTGAACACCAGCCGGAAGGTGTTCCTGTCAAATGCCACGTCCAGCGGGGCGCGTTGCTGGAAGTACTCCCACATCTCGCTGCCGTTTTTGGGATTGATCCGCCGAATCCGCAGGTAGGGCGGCGTCTCAAATCCGGTTTGAGGCCCATTCTGCTCCTCTTCGGAAGGACGATAGGACTGCACGGCAAAGACGAATTTGCCGGAGACATAATTGATTAAGCCGCCGGGTTGGGCCGTCCAGAGCAGTTTGCCTGTCTTGCAATCGATCTTAATGATGACGGCGCCGACTTTTTCTGAAATGTCGATCTGCCGTTTATACTTGAGGCTCTCCGGGCTGGCGGTGGTGGTGTTCACATACATTTGACCATTATCATTGAAAAACAAACCGGCAATGCCGACCGATGGCAAACGCCAGCGGACATTGCCCGTGGCCAAATCGAAGGCGGTCAACACCCCTTCGTCAAACACATAAAGAGACCCCTGCCTCTCGACACACGGGCCCTGCCCCAGCGGAGAACTGCCCTCCTCCAGCGAGCTCAGGCCGCCGTTGATACTGAACGCCAACGAACTTTCCCAAAGCTTTTTGTTCGATTTATCGAACACCATGATCTTTTTGTCTGATGCCAGGACATTGACAGTTTTGAGCGGAAAGAGCTTGGGCGGGCCGATGACGTCCCCGGTCCAGGCCAGGTCCGAGCCCGGGTTGCGCAGGGTGACCTCGTAACGGCTCGAGTCCTCCTGAGCCACATCGCCGCCGCGCGAGCGTTGCATGTCATTGAGGATTTCATTGGCAGCGTCGGCGGTGTTGCCGGTTGTCAGGTTCCCGGAGAGGACCGATTTAGCCGGAGCGGGTTTCATCGCGCTCTCCTGGACGATGTGCGATTCGAGCAGCTTTGTCGAAAACTCGAGGAAGCCCACTGGGGTTGGGATAATGGAGAAGGTGGATTGCGGGGAGGTTTGAGCGGCAGGTTGTGGGCGCTTTTGGTCATCTTGCATAGCGGCCAGTGTGCGCTCCTGGTTCATTGTATTGGCAAGAGTGGCCGGCAAGGCGATGCGGGCAGGCAGCGAGAGGTGCTGCGCCTGCTCGGCTACTTTTGCCGGGTCCATCGGGCGGTTCAGGTCACTGCCAGGGACTCCTGCCGGCAGACCCGCCGTTGGCGAGCCGCCCGCCTCAACCGCCCCAACGGCGTCACCCTCTGCCAAACTACCCGCCTGCGGCGCATCGAGGTCTTCCGTCTTGGAATCGCAACTGACCAGATTGATGTGGGTCACGCGCGGCTTGCCGAAGCCATCGTTCAGCACCAGCAACTCATCCCCGCGCGAAATCAACACGCCCCGACCGGCCTGGACCTCCAATTCCTTCAGCGGTTTGCCCGTCTCCCAATCGTATCGAACCACCTTTTCAGGCGAGGCCACCCAAATGTTCAGGCCTCGAACGAACAAAGTCATTTGTTCTTCGGCTGCTTGCTCCATTTGTTGCATCAGCTTGTCGGGTGAAGGCAGGCGCGGGAGGTCCTCGTCCCCATTATCCCTCAGGCGGGCATTGTTCTGTTGCATTTGAGCCAGTTGGGCGTTGGCCTGGTCGGCCAACTTGTTGGCATCCAACAGGTGCAGCGACCAGTACCGCTTTTTGGTTTTGAGATCGTAGCGCGCCAGGGTGTCTCCGTGAAGGCACACGAGTTGGTCGTTGTTCTTGCCGCAAGCTATCGTTTGGCCGGCATAGGCCGGCTCGTCAAAGCGCACGGAAAAGATCGGCTTGGGAATGGAGCCAAACCAGGCATACCAAAACCAAACGCCGAGTAAAACAGCGGCCAGAATTCCCCCAATCGAACCAATCCAGACCGCCCGCCGCCAGACGCGCGCCTCAACAATGGACTTCTGGCCGGTATAAACCGGAATGGTTATCCGGCGCGCTTCGGCTTTGGCTTTGCACAATGGAGAGCAAACATAACCAAACAGTTCCATGCACTTGGGGCAGATCGGTTTGGAACAAACGATGCACTTCTCCTGGGCCGCCTGGCCCGGGTGTTTCAAACAGCGGGGGGGCGCCTGGACCTCCACAATTGCCGGGTTTGCCTCGGGCGGTTGTTCCGCCGGAGAATTCGGAGTGGCGGCTTGGGGCGTGGAAAGAACGATCGGAATGGGCAGGCCCTTTGGGGTCTCGGTCTGTCCAAGCTCCTGCCGAATCAGGTGGTCAACAAATTCCGATGAATTCAACCCGCAGACAGGGCAGATAAAGCCCACAGGACAGTTCTCCATCGCCTGAGTTATATGGAACTCGAACTTTGCCCCGCAGGAACACTGAACTTTCATGGGTTGAGGAGCAACTCGCCGGGGGCCAATTGGAGCGGGACGGGCGTCCTGGGCGGGCTCAGTTGCACATGGCCATCGCCAAATATCAGGTTCCCGCCATATTTCCCATGGTTATTGCCCGGGGCCTTGCCATCTGGTGAAAAGACCAATTGCCCGGCGGCTTTGGAACTGGTATCGACCTGTTCGTCACTCATGACAACCTGCGGGGCGTTCGTGAGACTCATCCCCATATAATAGGCATAACTGATCTTCCGCTTCAGCAGGGAACCCAGCGAAGGAATGTCAGTGTCTTTTGTGCCGGGACAAATGAACGACGAGGTATCGGACGTATAACGCGGAACCAGCAAGTTGAGCGGGGCCTCCGAGCGGCTCGCCCCCGTCACGACGGGGAATTTACCCGCATGATCATTGGCGTATATTTCGAGGGCAATATAGAGTTTTTGAAGATTGTTTTGGCATGTCCTTAGAACGGCCCGCTGGCGGCTGGCGTTGCTGGGCCCCCAATAAAGCATCGTAAGCACCAAAATAATCGCCATGACGGCCAGCAGCTCGATCAGAGAAAATGCCCTCGGAGCCGGACTGGTCTTGGAGAGCACGTCACTCGCGGGATTCTTTCGGAGCGCTTCGAATTCCTGGAGTTGCAACGCCAGGCCCCGGGAGCCATCCACCGGAATTGGTGATTTTGCACCCCTCCCGTCTTTGGCACACTCCCTTCGCGAGCGCATAAAACTAAGCCTGCGCTTCATGCTGCTCCTATACCGCATCAGCAGGGGCTTGGCAATTAAATCCCGTATAAAGGAGAAGGGATGAGGAACAGGAGAAGGAGGACTGATGAAGGGGATTGCCCTTCATGGCAGCTCAGCCAAGCGGCAGAAGAATTTCCTGAGCCAAATTGCGGCGGTGGCGCGGCCTGGATTTGATAACGACGCCGCTGGCCTCGAGTTTGAATTTACGCAGATGACGCGGACAAATCCCATGCGAGAGCGCACCGGGGCTCGAGCCGCGTGCGCGCGGCTCACACCACGCGCACACGGCTACGCTCATCCCAAACTCCGTCTGCATTCCCTTCATCTCACAAAAACCGGTGCCGCTGGACCGTTCATCGCTGATACTGCAGATTTGGTCAATGAGGAAATTCCCTGTCGCTCTTTTGGCGGCTACAAAATTCAAAATCCCCTAATTTCTCCTGTTGACCAGCCGCGGTGGGTTTGTTAAGTAATTTCTCGTCCGTTCAAAGAACGACCGTGTCGGTGTCAGAAGACAGATGTCAGTCAACCTAACAAGCCAGACATTCAGTGCTCCTGCCAGTGCAGTCCTCCCACCTAGTTCCCTTGAGCAGACTTAACTTATGAACCAAAACAGGCTATTCGTCGGCAACTTGTCATATCAAACAATGGAAAACGACCTCCAGGATTATTTCGCCCAGGCGGGCGTGGTCACTTCCGTCAATTTGATGGTGGATAAGGTCACGGGCAAATCACGGGGGTTTGCCTTTGTCGAGTTTGCCACCCCCGAAGAGGCCAGCAAAGCGGTCGAGCAGTTCCATAATAAGGAATTCCAAGGCCGCGCCCTCACCGTAAATGTCGCCCGCCCTCGCGAAGAGCGGGCCCCGCGCTGGAGCGGCGGACGCGGCGAGGCTGAGGCCCGCTCCGAACGCCGCTAAGCGCGCGTTCTGAGAATGGCCGGCTCCCTCTCGTTGTCGTCCGTCTTGCTCGATTCTCAGGGCTTTCGAGAACGAGGACGACGGGACCCCGGGCTGAATTCGGATCGCGCTTGCAGCCCGGGCTGGACTCTATTTAAAGTCAATCCCGCTTGGCGGAGCGATGGCTCCGGCGAGACATCGTAGCATTATGCAGTCCAGTTAAAAACCAATCCTCTTATGAGATTCTCCCTCCCGCTTCTCCCGTTCCTTATTTCCGTGGCTGCGCCCGGCGCGTCGCTGAGCCTCCTCGCGGAGGTCCCCATGGGACCCAACCTGGCCGGCCTCTACCATGTCACGAATGCCAAAACGCGCTCGATCAGCCCCGAGAATTTTACCGGCGAGAAAGGCAAAGCCGGCATGGCAACCGAAGGCACTGGGAAAAACGCGGCCCGCGACCTGGGCCGAGGCTGGAAGGTCTCGCCTTCCGTGGTCATCCGCGCCCACACAACTTTTACTTTGGGCGAGATAAAGGGGCCGGGCTGTATTCAACAAATCTGGATGACACCGACCGGGGACCTTCGCCACTCGATTTTACGCTTCTATTGGGACGGCGAGGAAAGCCCCTCTGTCGAGTGTCCTGTGGGCGATTTTTTCGCGTGCGGTTGGGGAAAGTATTGCCAGATCAACTCGCTGGCTGTCTGTGTAAACCCGGGCAGCGCCTTCAATTGCTATTGGCCCATGCCCTTCCGTAAAGCGGCGAAAGTCGTGATGGAAAACACCGACGACAAGGACATGGTGCTCTATTATCAGATCAATTACACGCTGGCCCGCGTGCCTCGGGATGCGGGTTATTTTCATGCCCAATTCCGGCGCGAAGCCCCGCTCAAACAGAAAGGGCTCTACACCATCGTGGACGGCATCATGGGCCGCGGCCTTTATGTGGGAACTTACCTGGCCTGGGAGGTCCATAATCAAGGCTGGTGGGGTGAAGGCGAAATTAAATTCTACATGGACGGCGACAAGGAGTTCCCGACCATTTGCGGCACGGGCACTGAGGACTACTTCTGTGGTTCGTACAACTTCGAGAACCGCGACACCAAACACTACCAGGTGTTTTCAACCCCATACACCGGCCTGGCCCAGGTCCTGCCCCCCGATCAGATTTATGAGATCGGCCAGCGCTTCGGTCTTTATCGCTGGCACATCGCCGACCCCATCCGCTTTGAAAAAGACCTCAAGGTCACCATCCAGGCACTCGGTTGGCAATCCGGAGGCCGCTATCTGCCCGAAGAAGACACCATCTCCTCGGTGGCTTATTGGTATCAGATGGAGCCGCACCAGAAATTCCCCAAACTGCCGCCCACCGATTAGGCTTCAGGCAAGGGCGCCGGCGGCGGCTCGGAGTTTTTGTGCGAACCACCCGGGCGGTCGAATCGGCCTGCCCAGCCGGTTGGTAAAGGCATGAACGGTGTAGCCGCGTACCACCGGATGACCGCTTTGGACCTGGGTGACTTGGACATCGAAACGCAGCCGGGCGCGCCCGGAGAATTCCACAGTCGAAGCCACGCTCAGCAAATCGTCAAAACGCGCGCCTCCTTGAAACTCGAGGTGCGCCTCGACCACGGGCATGAAAACCCCCTGCTCCTCCAGGACGGCGTAGGACATCCCCAGCCGGCTTCGAATCAATTCCGAACGACCGCACTCGAACCATTCCAGGGCGCGCGAGTTGTAAAAGGTGCCCATCTGGTCGGTCTCGCTGTAGCGCACCCGCAATTGGATAACGTCGGAGAGTTTGCTCATGCGCCAGAGAGGTCGCTCGAAGCTCGCTGCAATTCAATCCAAAAACGGCTGCCCTGGCCCAGTTGGGATTCGACGCCTACTTCCCCTCCCATCCGATGGAGGCCATGACGAACGATGGCCAGGCCAATGCCAGTCCCTCTTCTCTCCCGGGCAGGAGAGAGCGTTTCGAACGGGGTAAAAATCCGTTCATGATACCTGGGCTCAATGCCGATGCCGTTATCTTCAATCCAGAGCCGCACTCGTGAGCCCTTTGGCTCGGCCCGAACGGTAACGCGCGGCAAGGTTCCTGGAGAAGTGAATTGGATGGCGTTTTCGAGCAAGTGAATCAATGCCGCAGTAAGCACCTGCGCGTTGGCAAGCACTTCCGGCACCGGTTCCAGGATCGTGACCTCGGCTTCTCTTTGCCGGATTTGATAGCCTAATTGGAAGCGAGCGCTCTCGACGGCTTCCTGCAGGCTGACCCGGCTAAGCTCCGGCTTGAGATGCCCCAGCCGCCCATAGGCCAGCAGGTCCTGGATTAATTCGTCCATCCGCCGCGACGCTTCCGAAATATGCTGTGAGTACTCGCGCGCGGTTGCGTCGAGTTTTGAACCGTAGTCAGTGATCAGCATTTGGCTGTAGCCTTCCATTGCCCGCAGCGGGGCGCGAAGGTTATGGGCGATGTGGTAGAGGAGTTCTTTGAGTGATTCGACGGTGGCCAGAAGGTCCGTCGTTCGTTCGCTGACGCGCTGCTCCAATTGGGTGGCGTGCTGGCGCAGTTGCGCCTGGGCTCGCTGCAAGGCCTCTTCGGACCGTTCCCGCCGCGCCACTTCCCGCCGCAATTCGTCGGCGGCTTCTTGAGTGCGCCGCTGATCCCGGTGGAGCACCTCGATGAGCCCGATCCCGACTGCCGCGGTAAAACAATAGCGGATAAACTGTAACGTCTCGAGGGATACTCTGGAAGCAGAGGCCGGCCTGGCAGGCAGAAAAAAGAAGCTGGCCAAAAGCAAGCCCAGCAATAATGCAATCATGCCCGTCACCGCCCCCCCATACCAGGCAGTCACCAGCGCCGCCGCTATAAAGAGCATGAACGGTAATTCCTCCCCCAACAGCGGCGTGAGCCAGTAACGAACCGCGAACGCTGCCAAAACACTAACCAACGCCATGGCGTAGCGCTTGAATGCGTTTCGTCCTTCGGGTTTGACTCCATCCCCGGTTGAATCCGCCGGCCCTGCTCCCAAGTTGCTCCTATCCATCCCGTCGCAATCTCCCGGCCCGCGAAGCTTTGTCAACGCCCGCTTGCATCCCACCCGGTTAGACGTTGGATAGGGCTGTTTTGTTCTGAAAAAGAATCGATGATCAACATTTGAACAGACAAGGGGCTTTAGCAAGATGTCGAGCAGACTCTCTGGGAGTTGGATCGCTCGGGATGACGCTCCCTCTGGGCAATGCGGCGATCGCTTGCTGTACGCGCCGGATTGGCGCGGTGTTGTTGACCTGCGTCCATCATTTCAGCCACATTCCTGGTGTGCGCGTGATAAATCGAGTCTCTAAACTTGACCCAGTACGACAAAACCTATGAAACTCGGGTTCGTTTCAGCTATCCTGCCGGACCTTTCACTCGAACAGGTCCTTAGATTCGCCCGCGAAAACCGTTTCACCTGCATCGAGACCATGTGCTGGCCGGTGGGCAAAGCGGAGAGAAAATTCGCAGGAGTCACTCACATCGATGTTGGCAGCTTCACCCAAACACAAGCCGATGAGGTGCGAGACCTCTGCTCACAGTACGGGGTGGTCCTCTCGGCGCTGGGTTATTATCCCAACCCGCTCGACCCGGACCCAGCGGTGTCCAAGCGGGCGGTGGACCATTTCAAACGAGTCATTGGGGCGGCGCAGAAACTCGGGCTGCAGAATGCCAACACCTTTGTGGGCCGCGACTGGAGCCGCACGGTGGATGAAAACTGGCCGCGCTTTCTCAAGATATGGAAACCGCTCATCGCTTTCGCCGAAGACCATGGGATAAAAATCGGGATTGAAAACTGCCCGATGTCCTTCACTCGAGATGAATGGCCGGGCGGGAAGAATCTCGCTACCACGCCTGCGATTTGGCGGCGAATGTTTAATGACATCCCCTCGAAACATTTCGGCCTCAATTACGACCCGTCCCATTTCGTGCTGCAGCGCATGGACCCCCTGAGCCCGCTGCTCGAGTTCAAGGACAAGCTGTTTCATCTGCACGCCAAGGATATGACGATCGATTCGCACCGTCTCAATCAGGTGGGCAGCTTCGCATTTCCAAGCGAGTGGCACACCCCGCGCATTCCCGGCCTGGGCGACATAAACTGGGCGAAGTTTATGGCCGCACTCTACGAAGTCGGCTATAGCGGGCCGGTTTGCGTCGAGGTTGAGGACGATACGTTTGGCAAAAGCCTCGACGGACGGCGCAGGGCGCTGAGGTTGGCGCGGCAGGGTCTGGCTCCCTATTTCTAAATTTAGGAAAGCCACGCGGTATCGCTTTGTCAAAGGCCAGGACGGCACCTACCGCTATCAAAGGGCCACAGGGCACGACCTGAAATTGATGCGAGCCAGCGTTTCTGCAAAGGTTCAGGTCAAGGCACGCCGGTGGCGCGCGCAGCCTTGATGGCTTGATGCGCGTAGGCGACTTGGGCGCCAGCCGGTGCGGCGCCCTCGCCACAGCACCTATTCTTGACGAATACAAAAGCCGCGCAGCAAGCGGCTGAACTAAGCATCCATTTCCGCCAGCCGGGTTGCCTCAGCTTCCCATTTTGGATTGAGATGCGCGAGTTGCTCCTGCACGCCCAACAACTCCCGGTTTACCGTCACGGCTGCTCCCGGCTTATCATAAGTTTCCGGTTTCTCCAGCTCCGCGACGAGTTCCGCCTGCCGCGCTTCGAGCCCCTCGATTTCCTTTTCAAGCTCATGCACGACCTGCTGCTGCGCCTTGCGTTGACGCGACCGCGCCTGGCGTCCTTCGGCTTCGAGCCGTTTCTGTTCTTTGCGCGAAGTGGTTGCAACGAGGTCGTTGGCAACACCATTGCCTTTTTGCTTGCCGGAAAGTTTCTGGTTAGGGAGAACCTGTCCTGTAATGCTCGCTGTTAGGGCTGCGCGTTCGGAAGCCGCTTTGGTTTTATCAAGATAATACTGGTAGCCGCCCGGGTAACGCGTCAGATGGCCAGCGTTGATGTGAACCACGTGGTTGGCCAGAGCCCGAATGAAATAGACATCATGGCTGATGAAAATCAGTGTGCCGGCAAACTGATCCAGGGCGTAGGCCAGCGCGTCGATGCTCGACATGTCCAGGTGTGTTGTAGGTTCGTCCATGAGCAACAGATTCGGCGGGTCGAGCAGGATTTTCACCAGCGCCAGCCGGCTCTTCTCACCGCCGCTTAATACGCTGACCTTCTTGAAAACATCGTCACCGCGAAAAAGAAAGCAGCCAAGCAAAGTGCGGACAAATTGCTCGGTCACCCGCTGGGGTGTGTCCAGGGCCTCCTCGAACACCGTTCGCTCGGGGCGCAACATGTCCACCCGGTACTGGGAGTAATAGCCGACCTTGACGTTATGGCCCAGCGCGCGCTCGCCGCTTTGCGGCGTGATGACGCCGGCCAAAATCTTCAGCAACGTCGATTTCCCGGCTCCATTCGGGCCGACGAGCACAATCCGCTGGCCGCGTTCGGCTTGAAAATCCAGGTTGCAATAGACGATGTTCTCGCCGTAGGCATGGTGAATCGCGGCGAGCTTGATGACACGCCGGCCGCTGCGTTGGGGCTGGGGGAATTGGAAATCGATCTCGCGTTGGTCGTTGACAGGCGCCTTGACCTTCTCCATGCGCTCGATCTGCTTGAGCTTGCTTTGGGCCTGGGAGGCCTTCGTGTTCTTGGCCCGAAACCTGTTCACGAATTCCATCAGCCGCGCGATTTCCCGCTCCTGATGCTTGAAAGCGGCCAGGAGCTGCAGTTCGTGGGCCTCGCGTTGCTGGAGATAATCGTCGTATCCGCCACGATAGCGAATCAGGCTGCTCTGGCGAATCTCGACGATGCTGCCTACCACCCGGTTGAGGAACTCGCGATCATGGGAGATGAGAAGAATCGCGCCCGGGTACTGTTGGAGATACTCCTGGAACCAAAGCAATGCCTCGAGGTCCAGATGGTTGGTTGGTTCATCCAACAACAACAGGTCCGGCTCTTGCGCCAGGAGCCGTCCCAGGTGCGCGCGCATGACCCAGCCACCGCTCATTTCACCTGCCCGCCGCTCGAAATCCTTCTCACGGAAACCCAGTCCGGCCAAAATCTGCTTGGCCTTTGCCTCCAAACGGTAGCCTCCCAGCTCATTGAACCGCTCATGGACATCGTCGTGAATTTCCTCCGGATGCGCGGTTTCGGCCGGGTGGTCGGCTTCCCATGCCTTCAGAATGCGCCGCAGCTTTGTGTATTCGGGCGTGATGCCGGTTGCCAGTTCGATCACCGTTTCGTCCCCGACCGGCGCGTTCTCCTGCGGGAGGTAGCCCAATGAAACGCCGCGTTCGGACGTGATCTTTCCTTCGTCGGGAGATTCTCTGCCGAGAATAATCGAGAGCAGAGTGGTCTTGCCCGCCCCGTTTGGCCCGACCAGGCCAATACGGTCTTGGCGATTTACCTGCAAGGTCGCCTCGGCGAACAACACCCGTTCGCCATACGCCTTGCGAATGCCCGATAAGGTCAGCATGTTAATCAAATGTAAGAAACGGTGTGAAAAATGCCAGCAATCCCTCTGGCGCGAAGCGTCCTGCGAGCAGTTCCTCCGCCCCCTGTTTTGAGCGCTAAATTAGGGGACGCAAAAGATGGGGGTTTTTGCGGAGTATCTTTTTACTTGTCCTTTTTTAACTTTTGGTAAACGTTACGCCTACTATGAAACGGTTATTCACCCTTATCGTATTGATGGGTCTCTTGGGCATGTTAGCAGGCTGCAATCAGGGATCAACTGAGAGCACCAGTCAGAGCACAAACGCTCCTGCGGCGGCAGACACAAATGCCGCTGCGGCGCCAAGCACCAATCATTAAGGACATCCAATTACTTTGGGAATGTCATCACGCCGGGCATGGGTTTTGCCCGGCTCTTTTATTTCCAAACGCGAATCACCAGCTCCGAAAAGCTCCCATGAAGACGTTCGCCTGCCTTTTGCTGCTGTGTCTCGCCGGGTGCGGTGAAAAGGCCGGCCCATCCGCCGAGGGAACCAATGCGCCAGCCGCGGGTGGCAACCCCCTCAACGCGCCGGGCGATTACCTGCGGGGCATTGCCCAGGGGCAACAATCCGCGGAGAGAACTGTCGATGTCACCTCGTTAGACAAAGCCATCCAGATGTTCAACGTCGATCAGGGGCGCAACCCCAAGGACCTCAACGAGCTGGTCGAGAAGAAGTACATCCCAAAAATCCCACAGCCTCCTTACGGGACTAAACTCGTCTATGACGCAAGCGCCGGCACGGTGAAAGTTGAGAAGAACCAGTGAGGGCGCAGTTCCACATGGCCTCTTCTGTGAACAACCTCCTTCTAAAATGAGGACTCCGGGAGTGCCTTCCTCCAATCCCAGTTGAAGGTTGAACGGCCCGCTCCCGATCTTGAATCTTGGTCCTTCATCCCTCATCCTTCAGCCTTCATTACACACGCCGATGACTGAGCAGATTGTAATTCTAGATTTCGGGTCGCAATACACCCAAGTCATTGCCCGGCGAGTCCGGGAATGCAACGTCTATTCCGTTATCGTTCGCTATGACACGCCGGCTGCCGAACTCGCCGAACTGAAGCCCAGCGGCATTATTCTCTCCGGCGGCCCTGCGAGCGTCTATGACAAGGACGCGCCGCTGCCAGACCCGCGGGTGTTTCACTTGGAGATTCCAGTTTTGGGGATTTGTTACGGACTGCAATTGATGGCCCGTTATCTCGGAGGCAAGGTCGAGCCCGGCCTCAAACGGGAATACGGCAAAGGAATGCTCAATGTGAAGGACAGCTTCTGCCCCCTGTTTGCCAACCTCCCGGAGAGCCTTCAGGTGTGGAATTCCCACGGCGACAAACTGACCCGGATGCCCAAAGGCTTTAAATCCGTGGCGGTAACCGAGAACTCCGATTTTGCCGCCATCCAGGATTCAACTGGCCGCTCCTACGGCCTGCAGTTTCACCCCGAAGTGGCCCATACCCCGCATGGCCGCGAGATTCTAGCCAATTTCGTCCACAACATCTGCGGCTGCGGCAAGAACTGGACGATGCGCAACTATATCGACCAGGCGGTCGAGAACATTCAAGCCAAAGTCGGCGGCGAACGGGTGATCCTGGGCCTAAGCGGCGGAGTGGATTCGAGCGTGGCCGCCGCGTTGATTCACAAAGCTATTGGCGACCAGCTCACGTGCATCTTTGTCAATAACGGTTTGCTGCGCGGGCGCGAAGCGGAGGTGGTGCAGGAAGTCTTTGGCCGGCACTTCCGCATCAAGCTCCAGTATGTGAACGCTTCGAAGCTGTTTCTGGCACGGCTCAAAGCCGTCACTCAGCCCGAGCGCAAACGCAAAATCATCGGGCGAACCTTTATCGAGGTGTTCGAATCGGCAACGCGGCGGGCTGGCCGCGCGAAATTTCTGGCCCAAGGCACACTGTACCCGGACGTGATTGAATCGGTGCCGATTGGCGGCAACCCGGCGGCGATGATCAAGAGCCATCACAACGTCGGCGGTTTGCCAAAAAAAATGCGCTTCCAATTAGTCGAACCGCTCAAGTGCCTTTTTAAAGATGAGGTGCGGGAGCTGGGCCTCGAACTGGGGCTTCCGCGTGAAATCGTGCTGCGCCAGCCCTTTCCCGGCCCGGGCCTGGCCGTCCGGATACTGGGCGAAGTCACCACCTCGCGGTTGAACATTCTCCGCAACGCCGACTCCATCGTTGTCGAGGAGATGAAGACCAGCGGCTGGTACTATAAGATTTGGCAGAGCTTCGCGGTCCTGTTACCCGTGCGCAGCGTCGGGGTGATGGGCGACGAACGCACCTACGATTACACCATAGCCATTCGAGCTGTGGAGTCCCAGGATGGCATGACCGCCGATTGGGTGAAACTGCCCGCCGAGCTTCTCGAACGCCTCTCCAGCCGTATCATCAACGAGGTCAAAGGCGTCAATCGGGTTTGCTTTGATATCACCAGCAAACCACCGGGGACAATTGAATGGGAGTGAAGCAGAAGAATAAAAGTTGAGGAATGAGGACGCAGCGTTTTGTGGATACTCATTCTACCATATTTGGATTGGCGGTTATTGGCGTTGTGCGGCAAGCATGCCTTTTGTCCTTTTGTCTTTGTGACTCTTTGTGCCAAATCACCTCTTGCATTTTTGCGAGCATCTCTTAGCTTGGGCGAGTCCGCACGGAAGCGAGCGTAGCTCAGTCTGGTAGAGCGTCACCTTGCCAAGGTGAATGTCGAGGGTTCGAATCCCTTCGCTCGCTCCATTTTTTCTTAGGAAATCCTCAGGTCCCTGCAGTTTTGCCATGGTTTTGCCAAAACTCCTCATGCCTGCTTTTCCCGATCAGCCCAGTTGCGGCGCGGTGCGATAATGTTCCATTCAGGAGAATAACGAACCGTGTGTTAGCCTAACGAATTGCTTCGGGAGGCTGGCTTGTGAGCTCACTTTCTAGGGCGACAATTGTTTTTTGCAGCAGTGGCCTCAACTGCAAAAGCCGAGGGTTCCAGGCAAGGCAGATGTTTCGTTCGTATCCTCTCAACAATGGCATCTCAACGGAAACGAAACGTTTCGCGTCCAACGCTTCTGCGGCGATTGAAGGCAAGAATTTGTGGTTAGCCCAGACGGTCGAGCGGTGCG